>QMMS01000128.1 GCA_003647375.1 Deltaproteobacteria bacterium | reverse complement strand
TGCGGGTTACAGGCTGCTCATGTTGTGAGTGGCAATCATTATGTCTAAACTGCTAAAAGGCTAATAAGGGTTCGAGGGTGGCTGACAGCTATAAGCAGACAGCAGCATTCCAGCCTCCAGGCGTTCTTGCTTCTCAGCGGTTAAGGATTCCAGGGCCCGAGTGAAATAATAAAAATTACAGCGTGATGATGATTCCATAAAAAAGGTGTAATGCGCGACCAATCGAAATATCATACCCTGTTTACCGGACGGATGGTTTCGGCGGTCTTTCTGGCGATTTTCCTGGCAGGGCTATCCGGTTGCAGCGGTACTTATGGCCGGTTGGTGGTCAATTCAGATGTAAAGGCGTTATTCGAAAGAAACGAAGTGCTTCCGGATCATCACTATTTCTACACCGAGTCATCAACCTGGCCACGGGCCATTATCGGTATTCATGAGGATTACACTCTGCAGTCGGATTTCTGGCATCCGGTAGAGTTAACCCCGGAGAGACTCAAACGAATGCTGGAATTTCCCGGAGATTTCAGACTGCTTTTCATGAGCAGAAATGGTTCTGATATCCTTGATAAGAATGGTCGAAGGATCGGGGTCTGGTACGCGTTAAAAAATACCTATGACTGGGGGGTAGTTCAAATGATCGACGACAAGACGGTCAATATCATCTTGCAGACCTCCTCAGGGAAGATAATCTTTTTGCCATTCAGACAATCCTATGAAGAATAGACCCCAACGTTGGGGTAGAACCCAAACCCAAACAAAAGCCGGAATGAGTTCGAGAAAAAACCCAGGAGTCAGAATACAGAATCTTTACAATGATGATTTTATAAAGATGAACGTCCAATCCCGCCATGGCGGGATTAGATGTTCATTCGTTTTCCAGCATTAAAACATTTTAGCGCTTTACGATAATCTGACTTCTGAATTCTCTGGCTCAGACATTTGGTAATAAATCCCCTTCTTGGGTCAACCCAGTGCCGGACCTTTTGGACCCGGATATCTATTTGATTCTGAAAAAGGCTTCGTCGAATTCAGGCTTGTTTTCATAACGGCTCATAAAGAAGCCGGGCAGTTGGTCGATATTTTCAAACAGACTCGGGTCGGCCTCAATGCCGGCCTGGTGAAGTGCCTTGACAATGTCGTCCGGCTTTGGCGGACACCCCTTTATAGCAATCATTTCCTGGATGTCGGGATTGTTTTTATTCAGCTGGTACATGCATTTGCCCAGGAGAATCGTTTTTTTCATACCTTTGGTCGGCTTCATGATTTTGCCGTTGAGCACCTCGATATCTTCCCACGGCTCTCCTTTCCAGGCATAGCGGATGGCTGTCAGTACAACACCGGTTACCTGTGAACAATAGGTACAAAGTGTCGAATCGAATTTTCGATAATGGATGCCCTCGAGCCCCTGTTTGGCAAGCGGTACAGGGAGGCAACATGTCTCATTGATGGTGTATTTAAAGTCGTGTTCGTGAAATGAGACGGCTGTGTCCATATCTTCTCCCACAACCTCGATGTCCGAGAGATCCACGGGCCGGTCGTGGTTCTTGGCCGCATGAACCAGATGGGGGACGTCAGTAACATCGTATCCCAGCAGTTTGGCGCCGACCATGTCTCCTGAGAGGATATCCGCGGATGCCACCAGTAGATTGGAGCGCTGCATGCGACCGTCAAAGCCCGGGCCGCGCTCAAGGGTATAAATGCCATCGATCAATGTGAATATCGGCGGCAGTTTATCCGCCAGGCGTGCCACGTGAAAATGAAGATCTTTTACCGGGTCCGCATTGTGGCTGATTTTCCGGGACTTCATATCGATGACGCCTTTCAGGTTCTTGATACCCAGGCTCACAACTGTCTGGTTGTGGGTCTTCATGGCCGGTAGGTCCACAATAAAGTCGCTGTCCAGAATATCTTCATTAAAATTCAGGGTAATGCCCTCCCCCAGGTCGACTTCCCGGAAGGGACGCTCAAAGACATTGACGGTGGAGACATTGTAACGCTTTTTGAGGGCGTTGTAGCCCAGGGTTTCGAAAGCATGTGCCGGTGTTTTAGTATCTTTCCGGTTCCGCATGACCACACCCTCACCGATGGTAATATGCTGGACACCATGTTCTTTCAGAAGCATCACCATATCTTCAATGACCCGCGATGTGGTGATAACTCCCCATTTTGGGAAGGCTACGGATCGGGTCCAGAAAACGATGTTGGGTTTAATAAAAACCCTGGCCTGGGATGGTAGCCGGCTCAAGCCATTGGAAAGCTCCACGGCTTTTTTGACGGATTCGAAGGGTTTTTCATAGCGAACGATTGCGACGGTTGATTTGTTCATGAAACGCTCCTTAAATTATAAAATTTGTGTGTTTTTTGGCAAAAAAAATAAAAACAATCACGAAAACACGAAATCTGAAAAACACGAAAAATTTCATGGTTTTTTTCGTGTTTTCGTCCTTTCGTTTTTTCGTGATAAAAAATCTTTTTCCTTTTATAGTCTATCTCGAATTGTTTTCGTAGCACACCACTCTACCCAATTCAAACAGAAACCCTCTATCGACAATCCGGATATTTCATGAAATGTTCGGGCCTGGAGTGGTCCAGTACCGCTCCCCAAAGCTGCCCTTGGGCATGCCGAGAGTGCTCGCATATGCGGATAGACCGGTCTTGATGCGTTGTTCGTCCACCATGGGGCCGGCCAGCTGGGAGGTATAGGCCGATATCACGAAGAGCTTTCTGTCGATAAATTGGGTGATGTCACAGACCTTTGGAAATGGAGGATGGTGGTCGAAAAAACCTGATGATGGTTTCATCAGGTAGCGAGTATAGAAGTTGAACCATGTGACCAATAGAAAAGCCCAGGGCTTGATTATTGCCCGGTGTATTCCCAGGGAAGGGATATTGGACCACAGGCGAAAGATATCTTTGGAAGAAAGTTGACTGGTGCTGCCTGTTTGTCCATGTTGCCCGAACAGAAATGTGCATTTGATGCCTGTTTTTTTCAAGCGGTAGGTCAGAAGGAAGGGAAACAGCGCGTAAGGCGTTTCTTCATAGAAGAGAATCCGACAAGTGCAGTTTTTGCCGTGAAGAAGCGTGATCCCTGCCTGAAATAAGATCTGGTGGTCCATATGCTGACCGATGCCCAGTGGCAGTATCAAATTGGCGCAATCCGTTTGTCTGCAGATTTCATGAAGTTCCCGTATCAATTTATCGCACAGGATTTTATTGCTTGGCGTAGCGCGGTAATGCGGCCAGTAGCGCGCCCATGGCTTTTGATTTCTAAACAGAAATTCCGGATGTTCCAGCCACAGGTAATCCACACCCATTCGCTGCATGGCCGTGCAATCTTCTTGGCGGCGGCGTTTGTAGTTCAGAATTGATTTCAGGGCATTGGAAAAAGTTATGGATCCGTGGGTTGCTGGTGCGCTGAAAACCGTTACGATAAGGACGGATTCGCCTTGATCGAGCTGTTTGAAAATCCGTCCACTGCAGGATGCGGCAACATCATCGAAATGGGGAGATACATATACATGGTCATAATGACGCTGGATGGACAGGATGTTTCGTAGATACATATCTGCCTTTCCGCCATTTAGCCCGGGTATTTCACGAACCTGAAATGTTCGGATTAGTGTACCGGCACAGGGCGGCAATGGCTCGGGCAGCTCTGTGGGGGCTTTGCATGACAGGGATATTTCTGGCCCGTAAACGCTTGATAAAAAATGCCTCCTGGGAGTGAAAGGAAAAACCGATCACGGGTTTTCCGTAAGTCTGGACGAGTTCCTCTATTTTGTCGGCTAGTTCATCGATCAGTTTTTCGGTCTCGGTTGCTATCTGATTCTCCGGTACCCCCAGGCTTTTCATCATACGTGTGAACATATGTTTTGGAAGGAGCAGATAGATGAGCAGGATATCGAAGTGGTCGGCATCAAGTAGACAGCCGGGAATGCTTGAAAAGTAAGCCAGGCGATCTTTAGAAAAAGTAATATCCACGGGATTGCCGATACTTCCGGTGTGGGGAACCAATGTGGAAAGCTCTTTTTTAACGGAATCCGGCATGGGCGGTATTTTCAATCCTTCCCTGTCGCAGGCATCCGCGGCCACGGCCCCCGGACCTCCCGAATGGGTCTGTATAACCACGCGGTCTCCGTGGGGTGCCGGCACGCTGCCGAGGATGGCACCCATGTCGAATAGTTCTTCAATGGACCAGGCCCGGATGATGCCGGACTGTCGAAACACGCCGTCATAGAGACGGTCCGGTCCCGATAAGGCGCCTGTGTGCGACAGGCAGGCCTGTTTTCCGGATTCCGATCCCCCGACATAATAGGCGATGACTGGTTTTTTCAGTGTAACGGCGCCGGCAACTTCAATAAATTTTTTTGGATTTCGAATCGTTTCGATATAGAGGTTGATGACCTTCGTATGAGGGCACGCTGCAAGGTATTTGAGACCTTCCACAAGATCGATGTCCGCTTCATTGCCGACACTGATGGCAGTGCTGAAACCCATCCCGGCCCTTGAAAGGTAATCGAACATTTGGGTGATAAAGCTGCCACTCTGCGACACCATCCCCAGGAATCCGGCATCCCCCTGGTAGGGGAGGAAAGTGGTATTCAGTTTATGGTGGGGGTTGGCCACTCCCAGACAGTTTGGCCCGAGAAAACGCATACCATATCGATGAGTGGTCTGGATCAAGGTCTGTTCCAGATCGCGTCCTTTTGCACCGACTTCCCGGAAACCGCCCGAGACGATAATGGCATTTTTGATACCCTTTTCTCCGCACTGTGTCACGGTGTCCAGAACGATTCGTGTGGGCAGGATTATCACAGCCAGATCAGGTGTTTCAGGGAGGTCTGCCACGCTCTGGTATGCCTTTAATCCCAGTACGGTGGGTTCCTTGGGATGTACCGGATAAATGTTGCCTTCGAACCCAAGGCCCAATAAAGAGGCCAGCTGGCTTGTTCCCATGGATCCAAAGTTGTTGGATGCGCCAAAGAAGGCGATGCTGTCCGGGTTGATCAGTTTGTATAAAGGGCTGTCTGAAATAGATACAGGCATATCGTGGTTAGAGGATGTACTGAATGGTGTCTGTGGCATCTGTTCTTGAGATCCTTCCACTGTTTTGGAGATAGTTCAAATGGGCGATGGCCTCACCCGTGGCAAACCATTTCTGGGCGATGGGAAATTCATCCCAGCTATTGCATCGGATATCCCAGCTCATTTCCGAAGCGACCCTGTAGGCATGTTTTGGAGAGCCTGATTCGAGGATCGAGCAGATCTCGTCCAGCCGGCAGTAATGGTGATCCTTCAGCTCATCTATTCGTTTGCGGTGGTCTGCAAAGAGTCTCCGGTGACCGGGAAGGACTATGTCTATATCAAGCGCATATGCTTTGTCGAGACTTTTCAGATAATTCTGCAAAGGGTTCTCTCTGTCGGACCAGCACTGAATGTTGGGGGTAATATCCACCAGGATGTGATCACCTGAAATCAGTATTTTTTGTGACGGCTCATAGAGGCAGGTGTGGCCCAGGGTGTGCCCGGGTGTTTCAATGCATCTGAAGGCATATGTTCCAACGCGTATGGTGTCGCCGTCCGACAGGGCTTCCAGCGCCGGGGCCCATTCCGTACCGAACTTGTTTCCGGGATGTGCCGCGAGGGCAGCACGTAGTTCTTCACGAGGAAAACCGTTTTTCCCGGCAAAGGCAATCATCGGTTCAAACCCTTCCCAGGTTTCGATAAGCTCCATTTCCGGTCGGTTGAAGTAGATATGGCTGGTATCCGTAACCAGTCGGCCCACCAGTCCGAAATGATCTGCATGCAGGTGGGTAATAAAAAAATCGGTACGGTTCATGTCAATATCAAGTTCCCGGAGCCCTTTATTCATGGCATCAAGGCATTCTTTGCGGTTGAAACCGGTATCGACGATCAGGTTTCTATTGTCAGACTTGATTATGTATGAATTGAGATATTTGAGCGGGTTATCAGGCAGGGGTATTTTACACCTGAAAATATTGGGTCTGATTTCTTCCATGATGTGTTTTGATTTCCTTAACTCAATGAACCCAATAAACTCGAGAAACTCAATAAACACCGTTTCCCTATATTTTTATCTTAATACTCCGCCAGGTGTTTGTTTTCTTCCAGTCTTTGCGCTGTTCCGGATTGTTCCGTCGTTCATTTTCTCTTCTTTCGGGTGCTTTTTCCTGGGCAATATTTTCCTGTGATGCTTTTCGTCGGTCATGCCTACCCCTGCGATCCCGGTCTCTACGATGGATTTTGACAACAATGCTGCCTTCAGGCTCATTGTTCCTCAAAATATCAATGATTTTCGGCAGATATTCATCTGCCTTACTCGCAGGGAAACGGCAGGCGCCGGCGCCTCTGTGACCGCCCCCTTCAAAATAAGAGAGCATCTGACCCACATTTACCCTGCAATCTTTATTGAGAATACTGTGACCGATTTTTACGACAACTTTTTCTTTTCGGGAATCTTCAAATCCTATTTTGACGCTGACCACGGCTTCTGGATACATGGAGTAGGCCAGGAAACGGTTCCCGTAAGGCATTCTGTCAAGATCGCGGAAATCGGAAATGGCCACACGTTCCACAAGGTGGGTATGTTTTTCGAGCAGCGCTTGGTAGGAGACGTTTTCATGGATGACGATTTTTGATCTTTCCCTGACCTCGGTATCGGACAGTATGGTCTCTATTTTCTCATTTCTCAAAAGGTCGAGGACCCTGTTCCAGTAAGGTTCATCCGAGGGAACGTGATCCTGTATGGTCATGGACAGCAGGATGTAGGGATATTTTTCAGGGGTGAGAATTTCGTTCAGAGAGAGATTTGCTGAGTCGATCTTATCCGCTTCCGTCACCAGTTTCGTAAAATCCTTTTGGAGCTTGTTTTGGTAGTATTTAAAAACGAGACCTGCGGCAGATGGTGCAATTTCAAAAAGGCCCTTGATCTTGTGCCGGATCATGTTTGAGAAATGATGATCAAACCATAATGAGCAGTCTGGGTGATAGGGAAGATTGGCAATGATATCTCCATGACGGATATCGATGTTTTCTTTCTGCATGTCGCCGGGAGATACCCATTTTACGGACGGTGAAACATTTTCAGCTTCCAGAATCAAAACTGCACAGACGATACCGTCAAAATCAGGTCGCGTAACGATACGCATATGTTAATCTCCTCTTTGCCAAGGCTGCTAATGGATGATCAACCGTGAGCCAGGGTTGGGATGCACTGAGCATCATATGTTTTTACACGATAAAGTCAATAGAATTGAGATTTCGGATATCTACTTGACATCCAGAATGCTTTGACATATTTAAATTATTTATAAATATTTATTTCAGTAAGTTATCTATAACCTGAGCTGAGCGATTTTTCCCGAAGAGATGTGCCGAGATTTTGATGGAGGGGGGTTCGCAAAAAATGCAGGCATACCAGTGGATTTGTCGAGGCTTTTTGCGGACCCTTTATCCGCAAAAGATTGGTGCAGATTGAGATAAAAATTGTTCAGCTCAGGTTTAAATAAGTGTTCTATCTATCGGGAATGTCCAACCAGAAAGGAACGGGCAGGATGAATCGATCTATCAAAGTACTGGTTACCGTACTGATTGCCGGCATGGTTTTGTTCATGGGATACACGCAAATCAGAAAATGGCATCGGGCTGGTATCGACAGGGTTTTGTCCGAGGAAAAGGCAGCTTGCGGTGAAGAGATAGCCGCCCTGAACGCCGATATCGAGTCAATCAGGAATGAACTGATGCAGCTCAAGGATACCGGGGAATATGAACGGCGCTTGTCGGAAATATTCGGGGAGAAAACTGATTATTTATCTTTTGGGAACGATAGCAGCTGCAATGATCTCTTGCTTCAAGTGCGGACATTTCTCAATTATATGGAGCAGCAGGACTATATGGGCTCCTACAAAGGCAGCGGTGGAAGTCAAAAACTGATTGGAGATGTCACGAAACAGCTTTCACGGTCTACCCCAATGCTTTCGGGTGAGTTGGATGACCTCATCCGCCTTATCCAGAATGTCACTCACCTATACCGGAATCTGGGAAAAGAACGGGTGGATATTATCAAGAATCTCCTCAAAAGCGAGTCGGATATCATTGAAACGGTTATGGCTATTTTTTATGCCTACATGACTTCGGGAGATCGATGCCCGGACAAGATCATCCAACTTCCTTCTCTGGAAAGCCGTTATCAATACGCAGGTTATTTTCTGAATACACTGGCAGGGAGAAGTTATCTTCTGAGAAGAGATTCAAAAATGAGGGTCCTGATAAGTTATTACGCTGTTCTGACCATCGACATGGCAAACGATGAGACATTAAACTCCTATGGCATCGATATTCGGCCGTTTATCGATCATTCCTTTTATGAGATCGGTAATCAAAAGGGGCTGAATTATCGAGAGCCGTATCTGGAAAAACTGATCGGACTTCGGGCTAAATACGGGATGTAAATTCATTTGGATCATCTCCAAAAGAGTTGATCCAAATGAAGGGTTCGAGGGGATAGACCATAGACTGCAGGGTTTTAGGCTGTAGGCTGTTAGGTGCTAAAGGCTAAATGCCAAGAGTGACACACTAAACACCAAACACTAAACACTAAACACTAAACACTAAACACTAAACACAATAAACACAACGAACCCAAAGAACCCAACAAACAATTACGCAGGGTTGGAGGGTAGCTGAGTGCAATCATCGGAAAGCACCTAACAGCCTACAGTCTAAACATGCAGACAGCAGAGAGTAATATGATTGATCTTCGAAGTGATACCGTTACACAACCGACGCAGAAAATGCGCTCTGCCATGGCCGGTGCTGTGGTAGGCGACGACGTCTATGGGGATGATCCGACCGTTAACCGCCTGGAATCCCTGGCTGCAGAAATCCTGGGCAAAGAGGCTGCCATACTGGCGGTTTCAGGAACCCAGAGCAATTTGATGGCCGTTCTGAGCCACTGCGAAAGAGGCGATGAGTATATCGTGGGACAGCAGGCGCATACGTATAAGTACGAAGGGGGAGGGGCAGCCGTTTTCGGCAGTGTTCAACCACAGCCGATCGAGTTCCAAAAAGATGGAACCCTCGATCTCGTAAAAGTCGCCAAGGCCATCAAGCCGGATGATATCCATTTCGCTAAAACCAAACTTCTGTGTCTTGAAAACACCCATGCCGGGAAGGTTTTGCCCTTGGCCTATTTGAAAAAGGCCCGAGCCCTGTCTCTGGACCATGGACTGGGGTGCCATCTGGATGGTGCGCGATTGTTCAATGCGGCTGTCAAGCTGGCTGTTGCGCCCACCGAAATCTCCCGCCATTTTGATTCCGTTTCTATCTGTCTTTCCAAGGGGCTGGGTGCGCCCGTAGGATCCGTCTTGTGTGGCTCCGGGGAACTTGTGAAGAAAGCCAGGCGATGGCGTAAGGTATTGGGAGGCGGCATGCGGCAGGCAGGGATTCTTGCGGCAGCCGGTATTCTCGCATTACAAGAAAATGTTGACCGGCTTTCGGAAGACCACACCAATGCCCTGACTCTCGCGGAAGGGCTTTCCCGTATCGATGACATGGAGATCGACATGGCGTTGGTGCAGACCAATATGGTTTTCGCGTCCTTGAGAACCGGTAGCCCCGAGGCACTCGCAGCTTATTTGAAGGATGCGGGTGTGCTGATCAACATTGGTAACCCCATCCGGTTGGTGACCCACCTGGATGTCAACACTGAGGATATCCATCGGGCGGTATCCCTGTTCGAGTCATATTTTACAAGCAGGCTGTAGGTTTTTAGGCTGTAGGCTATTAGGTGTTTAACGCTAATAGCTCAATGCTCTACACCAAAAACAAAACACCAAACACAAAACACAAAACACAAAACATCAAACACAAAATTCGATATAGTTAGAGTAGGAGAATTGAATGTCAGCACATATCAAGAAACATCAGTGGGTTTATGTCGTCATACAGGATCCGAATTCAAACCCACAATACCTGGGTCAACATGAAGAGGATACCGGTATTTCCTTTATTCCGATCTTTTTAGAGAAAGAAGACGCGCTGATGTGTGTGAACCTCATGGTCAGAGACAAACAGAAGTTATCCGAAGTCCAGGCGGTCATCTATGAAGAGCTGGTCGATCATGCCGCCGGCGCTGGATTCAATCTCTATTTGCTGAATAAGGCAGGTGAGGTGATTGAGAAGATAATGCCCTCTAATTTAAACCTTTGAAAACCCTCCAATTCACCTGGTGGAATATCCAGAAAATGGCGCTATCGCAACGGTATTGTAAATACTAACTTATTGTGCTATAAACATGTCCTCTTCTATTGATCTGAGGCATTTTATCAGACTTGAATTAAAAGCGGTGTGTTAATGAATACAACACATAAAATACTCTTTTTAATGGTAGTGGTTATTTTAGTCAGTAATACGGTAATTTCTGATCGGCTATTTATTGAATTCAATCCCAATGATAGTGATATAAACCTATTTTACAGCCCCTCTATAAATACAACTTCTGTGGATTCTATTAAAATTAATTTAAAACCGATTATTTTCCTTCTTTGCATTGGAATTGTTGGGATTGTCGTATTTGGTAGACAGCGAATAGGGGATAAAAACGATGATAAGGACATCACAGCCTGACAATGGTGGAAGACGCTCCGGTTCAGATCGGCGCATATTCTCGTATGCCTTCCATCTTCCTGAACGAAGATTAATGGAAGATCGGAGAAGCGGTGTGGATAGACGTATTTCTGAGAAATAGCAGCATAATTAAAATATATTTTTAAAGAGCATAAGCAGGGTCAATTACGGCTCTGCTTTTTTTGCCTTAATACACGGGCAGGGATTCATGGTCACATTCCTTTTCGGCTCCGGTTGCCTATCCCATGGGTTTACCTGTGGGGTTCCATTGGATCTCCAAAAAAATAGGGCCGTGACAAGCACAGCCCCTGGACAAAGATAAAATATTTAGAGAGGTCATCCTATCACGGGTACCTCTTATGCCGCAACAATAAGCACCCCTTCGATGATGTCAAATCTTATTCTTTTTTTAAGGTCTTTGTCACTTCTCCGGTGTTTGGTATTATATCATGAACCAGGGACGCAGAGCTGAGTATATATTTTTAAGATGAATTTTAATGAACTCAGATGCGTGTCAATAAGATGGAAAAACAATTGGCTAAGAGTCAAGGGCAGACTTGACCCCTTATA
>QMMS01000127.1 GCA_003647375.1 Deltaproteobacteria bacterium | reverse complement strand
TTCTTCATAACAACGCAGTGCCGGTATTTGTAGATATCGAACCTCGCGCGTTCATGTTGGACCCGTCAAAGATAGAGGGAAGGATCACATCACGCACAAAAGCAATTATCCCGGTGCATCTCCACGGCCAGTGTGCTGATATGGGTGCGATTAACGAGATCGCGAAGAAGCACAATCTAATCGTTATTGAGGACACGGCCCAGGCACACGGAGCAAAGTATAAAGGAAAACTTGCCGGAACCCTTGGCGATATGTCCATCTTCAGCGTGCAGGCCAGCAAGAACTTGGCATCCGGAGAAGGCGGTTTCTTTGTTACGAATAACGACGAAATGGCCAACTTCGCTAACAGGATGCGGCTCTTCGGCCAGGATGCTTCATTCGAAGACGAAAAGTTTATTGACCTCAACTGGCCGATAGACCGATTCCGCGGCTTTGAATCCGTTATCATGGGCTACCAGTATATGTCCGGCGAGCTGCCTGCTGCCATGACCCGCTCGCAACTGAAATCTCTCGATGAAAAAAATGCTAACTCCCGTGCCAATGGTGAATACCTGTCTGACCTCATCAAGGACACTCCCGGACTGGAACCTCCATTCGTTCCCGAATATAACGAAACTGTTTATCACAAATTCAGGATCAGGCTGGATCCCAAGGCCGCAGGCGTAGATGTCCCGTCTGTAGAATTCCGAGACAAAGTACTGAAGGCAATTCAGGTGGAAGGAGTGGAATCCTGCCTCTGGGAAGTCCTGCCGCTGCCTCTCCAATATATGTTCAAGAACCATGTCGGGTACGGCAGCAAGTGCCCCTGGGCATGCAAACTTCGCGATGAGCCGGCCCCGGAAACAGCTCCGGAAGACTACGAGAAAGCGAAAATGCTGCTCGATAATTCGCTGGTCATCGGTTCGCACTCGTTCCCGATGATAGCCCAGAAGCGCGAGGTTATGGACCACTACGCAGCCGCTATCAAGAAAGTATTCGACAACTTGGACGAACTGTTTGAGTGATTAGGAAGGAACGGATCAATCCACCGGTGGCTTTGTGCATGCGGTGAACAATCTCTACGGCCTACAGGACTTTCTGCAGGATGCCATAAAGTTCTTCGTTTTTCAACCGAATCGGATTTCCCTTCATGCTGCTGGCCTTTTGCGATTGCCGGATGATATCGGCAAAATCGTTTTCAGAAACACCATAAATACCCAGTGGTGGCATCTTAAGGCGTTCACACAGCTTCTTCACCCATGCAGCGCCATCCTCGGCCGAAGCCTGCCGATCGCTGGCAACCATTTGCCCAATTTCATGATAGCGCGACAATGATCCGGATTCCGGCATCCGCCGCTTTAAAGAGGCGATATTCACCTCCATGACAGCCGGCAGCAGTCTGCCGCAGACTGCTCCGTGGGGTGAGGGAAACATGCCCCCGAAGGTGCCGGCGATGCCGTGCACAGCACCCAGTTTTGCATTGGATAGGGCTAACCCGCCAAAAAAGCTTGCCAAGCACATGTCATACCGGGCCGTTTTGTCACTGCCGTCAATGTAGACTTTTTCAAGAGCGGCGGCGGCTCGTTTAATGCCTTCCCGGCAGACGGCGTCTGTCATGGGGTTGGCGCTTATTGACACAAAGGCCTCAAGCAGTTGAGTAAACGCATCCAAACCAGTGGCAGCGGTGACATCCGGTGGCATGGAATAGGTCAGTTCCGGGTCGACAATGGCGACACGCGGCAGTATCAAGGGGCTGCGCATGCTGACTTTGACCCGAGGTTCCTCCGACAAAAGCACCGAATTACAGGTGACTTCGGCACCGGTTCCGGCTGTTGTCGGCAACACAATGCTCGGGGCGGGATCCTCCCTAATCGATTTTCCTTTACCAACGACCTCAAGATAATCTGTCAGCCTACCATGGTTAGTCAACAGTGCAGCGATTGCCTTACCGCTGTCAATGGCACTGCCACCTCCGATGGCTATTACCAGGTCGCACCCGACTTTCCTGGCTTCATCTGCCCCGGACGATATCATTGTGACAGTGGGTTCTTCCGGTATCGGCAACATTGTAAATTCAATGTTATGGGATGTCAGATCCTGGAACAGGAAACGGTTTCTGTCTGATGCTCTCCCGGTTACAACCAGGGCATTCCGACCCAGTTTTCTGGCCAGTTTCCCGGTCTGACGGGCCGTTCCCGGGCCGAAGATGATTCGGTTTGCGGTGGTGAATTCAAATTCCATATTTCGATCCTTTCATTTTTATGATATATTTATTCAGATTAATAATTTAAAAATAACAAAAACAAACGGATTACTCACTTATCAGGATCTAAAAATTGTGCAGAAAAAGAAAGAATCAATGTTGATATTTGACTTTGACGGTGTGCTGATGGATTCGGTGCGTGAAATTGCAGTAACCACTTACAACATGCTGAAGGGTACCATCGTTACCCGGCTGGACCAACTGCCGCAGGAGGCATTGGATTTGTTTCTTCGCAACCGGTTTCATGTCCAACCCATCGGCGATGCGCCGGTCCTGATGGAATGGTGTCTTGAGACTGACGATTCGGACCCGCAAATACTGTTGAGTGAAAAAGAATATGATGACATCATCCGACATATCGATGAACCGGTCACCGTCCGGACAACCCGCTTCTTTGATACGAGAGCCCGCTTTAAAGCCAGGGATTTAAAAGCATGGATAGCACTCAATAAGCCGGTGCAACCCCTCTGGGACCGACTGATTGAAAGGCGAAGCAGTGATCTAGTGATGTTGACCAATAAAAATCGTGAAGCCACCCTGGCCCTTTGCAATCATTTTGGACTGCAGGTCAACAATGCCAACATCTACTCGGGCGATAACGGCACGACTAAAATCGACAACATGCAACAGATCAGGCAACGGTTCAAGGATTGCAACTATGCGTTCATCGATGATTCCGTTAAAAATCTTAGCGAAATAGACGCCTACTTTAACAAGGATAAAAAGGCGATTGCGCTTATTTTTGCCGAATGGGGATACACCGGACCAGGCGATGCGCGTCTGGCCAGAGGCCTCGGATATCAAAGCCTCACCATCGAAAAATTTATGGATCAATTGCAAAATAAGTTCTAACGATGATACAGGAAAATGGTGATGTGTCCCAAAAATATGCTCAACAAGTCGCCTTGGCTATGTAGGTATATTTGGGTCTTTAAATTAAAAAAATACCAAGCACCAGATAATAAATAACAAACAATATCCAAATTCCAATACATCCTTTTCGATTATTATGAATTAGAAATACCAATCTAAAAAATTGTGTGTTCATTATCGAAGATTTCGTTTTCTAATTTCAAGGAATCGATAGATTGTTGTTACAGCTGACAGCAATATAGAATTTGTGATAACCTGATGTGAAGCTGAGTTCGGGATGGCATCTATTTAATATCGTCCGATAAGAGCCACACATCCTTTCCTTCCTTCTGGTTTGAAATGAGCGTATACGCAATATAATATTTGAAAATATTAGCCACATATTGAACGGTTTCCCGGCCTATTCTCTTGGCTGCAACTACTTCAACATTATCAAACCAGACATTTGGATCTAAATTCATGGATTTGGCTTCTTTGCGTAGCTTGGAAATTTTGGCAGGACCGGCATTATAGGAAGCAAATGTGAGCAGCACTCTGTTGAGCCTGTCAATACCGGGGTCATCAAAATACCTGTCAATCATAAATTTGAGATATTTTGTACCGGCATGGATATTGTGTTCGATTTCATCAATTTCCGATATATTTACGTTCTTGTCGTTGGCCGTTGTCTGCAGAATTTGCATCACACCAATAGCCCCGGCATGACTCTTTTTACTTTGGTCGATCGTTGACTCTTGATAGGCAAGCGCGGCAAGCATTAACCAGTCGAAATCATAAAGATCACCATATTTTTTAAAAAAAGAGATCGCATTTTCAAACCTTTTTCTGTCTTCACCGGAAAGGTGGTTTTTTACATATTTGGTACTTTTGAGATATCGGTTGAAAAGAGTATTCCCCATCAAGGTCCCTTTTTTGTTAACCTTGACAAAGCCATTGATCACGTTTTTCAGTTGAGGCGTATTTTTTCGGATTGCCCAGGCAATTCTTGCGTTTTCCCTGAACTTAATTTCAGGATGAAGTTTGATTTTTTCAAAAACCAGAGCCCAGAACTGGCCCTTGTGGCTGTCAATGACAATCATGGGAATCAGACCTGCATTGACCATTTCCAAAAGATCTTCATCCTCGAGATTTTCGTTCGCTTCGATAATTTTAATAGTCGGCTTGCCGGCAGCCGACAAAGTCCTATTGGCCTGTTCAAGACTTTCATGATAGCTGCTCGTTTTTCTGACATGAATCTCCTTGCCACTCAGATCTGAGATGGTGTTGACAGGCGGATGCCCTGAACCGGTAACCAGAACTTCATTGATACCAGTTAAAAAAGGATCGCAGAAATCAACCTGTTGCGTTCGTTTGTCCGTTATTGTCAAATTACCTGCGGCAATGTCGCCCAAACCTTCTGATAAAGCAGGTATAAGCCTTTCTCTTGATGTGGGAATAAAAACAACATGGATTTTCAGATGACGCGTTTTTAATTGATTGTTAATCGATTTTTCAAACGCCTTTCCCATTTCATACGTTAATCCACGCTGAGTGGCCTTGTCAAAAAAATAGAATGTTTTGCTATACGGAATCAAAAACCGAATAGCCCGCTTTTGAACCATTTGTTCAAAATCACCGGTCCATTTTTTGTTTACCGATTGTGTAACAGCCGCTTCAAACTGTTCGTTCCCGAAAACACAAAAAGGGTATAAAAAACCTATTGTGATAGTCAGCAAAAATATAAATCCGCTTCCGAAAATGGTCATGTTTTTCCATTTCATTATTTACCTCCTGCCATCATAAGTAATCATGTGATCTGCTCCCCGATGGGGATATTTCCCAACAGCGTAGATATGTTAACGAACCGATACGTTTGTGATGTTAAAAAGGCGCCTGGCATTGCTGTAAGTAATATCGGCCAGATTCTCAGGACCCAGGTTACGGATTTCTGCAAGTTTGAGAAGCACCGACTTGACGAAAGCAGGTTCATTCCGGCGGGTCTTGTTCTTCTGGGGAGCCGGTGTCAGGTAAGGCGCATCGGTTTCAATAAGGAGCCTTTCCAACGGGATATGTTGGACCAGGTTTCTCAAATCGGTGCCCCTTTTTTGAAGGGTCAGAATGCCGGTGATTCCGATGAAAAACCCCAGGTCAAGATAGTCATCCAGTTCTGGTCGGTTGCCGCTGAAGCAGTGAACCACACCACGGCGATCCTTATTGGGATGGGATTTCAGTATTTCCAGGAGCCGCCCATGACTGTCCCGTTCATGCAGGATCAGGGGCAGTTGTCGTTCATCTGCCGTCTGAACCTGTCGAACAAACCACTTCTCCTGATCAGCTTTCGGGGAATACATACGGTTGAAATCAAGGCCGGTTTCCCCCCATGCGCATACCCTGGGATTTTTTGCCAGGTCTGTCAGCGTTTCCATGACCAGGTCTGAACAGGACGATGCCCGATGCGGGTGAACACCGACGGATACATATATTCCGTCGAATTTGTCGGCGATTTCAATGGCACGGATAGAAGTCTTCTGGTCAATACCCACCGTCATCATGTTTTCGATGCCATCCTGTTTTGCACGATGCATTACGGCCTCCAGATCGTTTTGATAGGAGCGGTCGTCCAGATGGCAATGGCTGTCAAAAAGTTTCATGGTTTGATTCCGACCGTAAAATCGTTACACGATTTTATGAAACGCGATGTTGTCGCTACTATGGCGAAAGGTTTACCCGCTTATGTATTTGTAGCATATTTTCAAGGGTTACAATAGTTCAAATTGAAAACAACGCTTGTGACTAAGCAATAAATATTTTCGGGATTATAACTCAAAAGAAGGTTGGTGGTATCGCGGACGGATAATCCCTGTGCGAACGTGAAAAACTCGCTCCCAAGAGACCGTAATGCCGAACAGGGCCATATCTTTAAGATGAATTTTGTATTTTGAATGCCGGATGCGTTTATCTGGTTATATTTACGGCTGTTCGGCATAACGGGCTCTATGGACCTCAGACAGTTTCACTTTCGCACAGGGATCACCCATCCGCTTTCGGGGTTACCTAATTTATTGGTTATAATCTCGAATATTATTTGTCTTTTGAAGTGAGAATCACAAAATTTCGATCCGATTTTATGGTTGCTTTCATTATGAGTATATGATTGATTTAACGGTCGTATAAACGCATGATTTATTAACACCTAATCTGAGTCTTGGAGGATAATATGTTTAAAATTGTCAGACGGGAAGAGATGGCCGAAGGAACGGTCATACTCAATGAAATCGAAGCACCCGCCATCGCCAAAAAGACCAAGCCCGGCCAGTTCGTTATTCTGAAAGCCAATGAAACCGGTGAACGCATACCACTCACCATGGCGGAAGCCGATCCTGAAGCAGGCACGATTACCGTTATCTATATGGTGGTCGGGAAATCGACGGCTCTTTTCAGGGATATCCAGGTGGGCGATGGATACCAGGATGTCATCGGCCCCCTTGGGAAAGCGACCCATCTCGAAAAATTGGGCAAGGTCATTTGCGTCGGAGGAGGAACAGGCGTTGCCGTGCTGCATCCCATTACGAGGGCACTCAAGGAGATCGGCAACCAGGTAACCTGTATTATCGGGGCAAGAACAAAGGATCTACTCATTATGGAAGAGCAGATGAAATCGGCATCACATGACCTGCGCGTATGTACGGATGATGGCTCATATGGCCACCACGGTTTTGTAACCGAAGTCATGAAAGAGATTCTGGATGAGGGTGACGTCAAACTCGTGGTTGCCATTGGTCCGGTGCCCATGATGAAGGCCACGTCCAATATCACCAAAACCTACAATGTCAAGACGATGGTCAGCCTGAATCCGATTATGATAGACGGGACGGGCATGTGTGGTGGATGCCGTGTAACCGTCGGTGGCAAAACACGATTTGCCTGCGTGGACGGACCTGAATTTGATGGCCATGAGGTCAACTTCGATGAACTCATGCTTCGACTTCAGGCCTATACGGAAGATGAAAAGAACAGCTACGATCATTATTGTAAGGTGAGAGGGACCTGATACCTGCATATTACATAAACCTAAGATGAGCGTTTCAAATTTTAAGAATATGGGATTTAGAAATAATTTCAAAGGATTTGCTTCATTTGAATTCTTAAAATTTGAAACCCGTTGGGATTGCCGATCTTACCGCATCTACGGCGTCAGATGCCATACCGCATAGTTCACTATAGCGGAACAGCATCTTCCTTGTAGCTACGGCAATCTCGACAATTGCTCAACTTAGGATGAAATTTGATGAAAAAATTAAATAGTGATTTAATCGGTGGAGGAGATTATGGGAGTGACGGAAAGAAAAAAGGTCAAAAAAGAAAAAGTACCCAGGCAACCTATGCCCGAACAGGAACCGGCTATCAGGGCAAGAAATTTTGAGGAAGTACCAGTGGGTCAGAATCCTGACGTGGCCATTATAGAAGCGGGACGGTGTCTGCAATGCAAGAAGCCGGCTTGCGTGGAGGGTTGTCCTGTGGAAATCGACATCCCCGGGTTTATAAGCCTTGTCAAGGAAGGGGATTTCACGGGTGCGATAAAAAAAATCTGGGAAAAGAATGGGCTTCCCGCTGTTTGCGGGCGGGTCTGCCCCCAGGAAATACAGTGCGAGGGAAAATGCATTGTGGGCAAAAAGGGAGAGCCCGTGGCCATTGGAAATCTGGAACGGTTCGTGGCCGATTATGAACGAAAACACAAAAAAGCAGAGCTGCCGACAAAGGCTGATTCTACGGGTAAAAGGGTTGCCGTGGTGGGTTCCGGCCCATCGGGTTTGACGGTGGCCGGTGATTTGATTCTAAAGGGCCATGATGTCACTATTTTCGAGGCATTTCACAAGCCCGGCGGGGTTCTGGTCTACGGCATCCCGGAATTCAGACTTCCCAAAGAAATCGTTTTTTCAGAAGTGGCGGGACTTGAGGAACTGGGTGCCAAATTGGACTGCAATGCAGTTGTGGGAAGATCTGTAACCATAGAGGAACTGTTTGAAGATGGTTATGATGCCGTCTTTCTGGGCGTGGGGGCAGGATTGCCCCGCTTTTTAAACGTGCCGGGTGAGAATCTGATCGGTATCTTCTCGGCAAACGAATACCTTACCCGCTCCAACCTCATGAAGGCATATCTTTTCCCGAAATACGACACGCCGGTTATCCAGGGGAAAAAGGTTGTCACGCTGGGCGCCGGAAACGTTGCCATGGACTCGGCTCGCACTGCCCTGAGACTGGGCGCGGAAAGATCGATTATTGTCTATAGACGATCGCGCGAGGAAGTTCCAGCCAGGGGGGCGGAGGTTCACCATGCGGAACAAGAGGGTGTCGAATTTCATTTTCTCACAGCACCGACCCAGTTTATGGGCAACGAAAAAGGACGTGTCGTGGGTATGGAAGGATTGAAAATGGAGCTCGGTGAACCCGACGCGTCGGGCAGGCGCCGGCCTATTCCCATAGAAGGCTCGGAATTTGAAATGGACTGCGACCTGGTCATCATTGCCGTGGGTGCCAACGCTAATCCGTTGCTGACACGGTCCACAGAAGGGCTGAAACTCAATCAGTGGGGATATATCGTAGCGGATGAATCCACCGGAAAAACCAGCAAAAAAGGGGTCTGGGCCGGTGGCGATATCGTGACGGGTTCGGCTACCGTTATTCTGGCCATGGGTGCCGGCAGAGCGGCAGCCAATTCGATTCATGATTATCTCGCGTGGGGATGGTAATCCTAATACGACGGCCCGCTTTTTCGAGATCATTACAAAGCCATTTTGGCCAGTGGAGACGGCTATCTCAGGAATCAGCAGGGTGAAAACAATACTGAACTGAGCGATTTTTCCCGAAGAGGTGTGCCGAGATCTTGATGGAGAAGGGTTCGCAAAAAACACAGGCATACCCGTGGATCTGTCGAGGCTTTTTGCAAACCCTCGATCCGTAAGAGATCGGTGCAGATCGAGATAAAAATCGCTCAATTCAGGCGATAATTAATTCCCGTTACTTGTTATTCGACAGATAGCTCGAAACAACTGCAGATTGATTTGTTCCCTCAATTTTCCAGCCGCACATTTAAAAGTCCCCTTGAAATAATAGATGTTCCCAAAATAGGAAACTTGCTGACATGCCTAAATCGGGAACATATAATATTTGTCAAATGGTTCGGTCGGCATAAAGACTATAACAAAAATTGAGCCGCGAAAGGGGTTTTGCTCCGGGGTGCCGACGATGCCAACTTGATCGTAAGACACTACGGTTTATCCGTAGCATTTTAGTTGTTGATATTTTGACATAAGCATACAAGGATTGACAATGTTTGTATTAGTGTTATGATTATTTATACAAGGAGGTGCAATATGCATATTTCATTAACGCCGGAACTTGAAGCTGGTATAAGACAAAAAGTAGCATCAGGTTATTATAACAATGCCAGCGAGGTAATACGTGATGCTTTGCGTTTCTGGGATAGTAATGAGAAATTGGTACAGTATATGAAACTTGAGGTGTTACAAAAAAAATTAGCAGTTGGTGCTTCTCAAGCTGTGCAGGGAAAGTTTGTTAGTCAGTCTGTAAGTGATATTATTACAGAGGCAAAAAATGCCTGATTATCGTCTCACTCCAGCGGCTAAATCTGATTTGCTGGAAATCTGGAACTATACAATTGTAAATTGGGGAGAGAAGCAGGCGGAAAAATATCTTTTGGATAATGAGAGCAAACTTGAACGACTTGCTGCTAACCCGGAGCTTGGAAGGCAAAGACCCGAAATCAATCTTAATTATTATTCATTTCCTGTTAAAAAACACATTATTTTCTATCTGCAATCTGGTAGCCATATTGATATCATAGGTATTTTACATGGGAAAATGGATATCAATACAAATTTGTTTTAAGAGGCACGAACATTCCCTGAGGTACGTGGGAATTATTAATCAAACCGCTTAATAAACCCGGCGTCCATTAGATAGTATTTAATACGGATAGCTGTTTCTTCATCAATGAAATGAAAGTTGCTTGAGCAATTCGAAAAATACCTTTCGATCTGAGGATTTCCTGGCTTGAAATAATACAATCCATTTGCTTCTAGTCCTTCTTTTTCAACCGTCGGTTCAAAATAGTCAGAATCGACCCCATAGGCAATTGCCCACGGTGTCTCCGGCCAGATCGCTGCTATGGAAAAAAAACTGTTTTTTTGGAGTCCGTTGGCTTCAAGCCATTGAATCTTCTTGACAATTGAATAATAGGTTTCTCCAGGAAGACCGATCTGGATAGAAACGTCACAATGTATACCTATTTCTTTACATGCTGATAAAAGGTTCAAGCACTTATTGATATTTATAGGTTTACCCATTTTAGCAAGGTCATCAAGTCTGTGGGTTTCCCGAGGCGACTACAGTTTCTTATGAATTTCATGTTGATAAGGATGGCCAAATATCGCACCCCATCATCCCTCGGCTGGCATTAGCGGATAAGCGAGGAAATGATTATGGCTACGTTTATCCAGCAAAACTTGAGGATAAATATCTGAATGAGATTAAAAGGGCCTCAAATGCAATAACCGGTGAATTGCGGGAGAAATATCAATACCATGGTCCAGTCCGATGTGATGCTCTAATCCTTCCAGATGGGCGCTTGTTTCCCATGCTTGAACTAAACGCACGCCATTCGTTCTTCTATTTTATTGATTCACTACACAAAAAGCTATCAGATCAATCTGTTGGGCTGTTTTGTTGGTTTTTTTTCCGGACAAAGAAAACTCTCGATTTCGGAAAATTCATTGATAAATTTATTGGAAAAGAGCTTCTGTTTAGCCCGAAAAAAAAAGAAGGGGCCATTGTACCAATCTGGAGCACCGTTCAACGGACTGAAAGCATTAAAAACGTTGACGATGATGATTCATTGCGAAGACTTTTCGTTTTTATCATTTCAAGCTCCTATAAAGGAGCCATTAATACTGCAAATGTCATAAATAAAAATATAGATAAAGGGGTCTGATAACGCGAAAGAGTAGGATCGTCGTTATCAATTAACCACTGATTCGTCATGCCGGTTTGTGTCGCTTATGTGTCACTTCTGTCGATTCATAGCTTTGCACTCAGGCTTCCTTCAG
>QMMS01000126.1 GCA_003647375.1 Deltaproteobacteria bacterium | reverse complement strand
TTAACGTTATGCACATTCAGCGTGTGAAAATTCTAAATCCGAATATCGAAATACGAAACAAATCCAAATATCAAATGCTCAAATGATTTAAACATAGCTTGAATTTCTATCTCCAAGGTATTGTTTTGATCATTCGAATTTGGATCATTAGGTATTGTTTAGGATTTCGAATTTCGTGCTTCGGATTTAAGTAACTACCAACATCGGCATAGCCAAATATCTCTGACCTGGCCCAAAGAACCAGGTTTTAAATGACGGAATAAAGGGAGAAACTCTGATGATTCGGGAATTTTTTAAACCCCAAACAATTGCCGAAGCGGTAAAACTGAAAGATAAATTTAGGGATGAAGCCGTGTTTATCGCCGGCGGAACAGACGTGAATTGTACGGATTCCCGGAATGAGATCGAAAAGGTTATTGGTATCGAACAATTGAAGATCCCGTAAAAAACATCGTGGCCCCGGTTAAGGATATACGCGGAGGGGTTCAATTTAAGAAATACCTGGCAAGTGTCTTGATTAATGATTGTATTCATACCGCTTACGGGTTTGCATAAAAATTAGTTCGTAATTTTAAGTGTTGAGGCGCCCGTCCGGCAAGGCGCGAAAGTGCAGAAATACTATGCCTTGCAGGATTGCGGCACACCCATAAACCCGGAATTGGCCCTGGGCCAGATTTAAAAAGATTGCCGAGAAAAATGAACATCGAACATCGGACGCCCAACATCAAAGGAGGTAACAAATGGAGAAGGAGCTGCACTACCCGCTTTTCTATCGCAAGGATTTGACCGCTTTCTGGGCCTTATTTGCCGACAACTTAGCCAATATCGTCATATTATCCGGTATATGTACATTCGTATTTAATATGCCGCCCCAGATCGTTTTCGGTCGTATCCTGCCGGGGTTGGGGGTGTCTTTGCTGGTAGGATTATCTTTTTATGTCTACCTTGCAAGGAGACTGGCTCGCAAAGAACAGCGTAACGATGTGACTGCGTTGCCTTATGGCATCAGCACACCGGTTATGTTTGTGTATTTATTTGGTGTCATCGGGCCTGTGTACTGGGGACTCAAAGCTTCCGGCAATCCAAACGCTTCGATCATGGCCTGGCAGGTCGGTATGGCGGCCGCTTTTTTAGGGGGCATCATCGAAATGCTGGGAAGCATCATCGGTCCCTGGTTAAAAAGGGTTACCCCACGGGCCGGAATGTTGGGAACGTTAGCCGGTATCGCCATTGTCTGGATAGCTACGGTTCCGTTAGCACATATTTTTGAAAATCCCATGGTCGGGTTTGCCTCTTTAATGATTGTTCTGGCCGGACTGGTTGCCGGAGTCAAGATGCCTTTTCGGCTGCCCGCGGGTTTAGTTGCCATTCTTGTCGGAACGATTATCGGTTTTTTTGTCGGTTCTTCCAAAATCGATTTTTCCGGGGTTGCCTTTCATGCACCGGTTCCCGTGATAGGAGATTTGATTGCCGGTATAAAGCTGATGTTTGCTTATCCCGCTGTTCTAGCGGCCGTATTGCCCATAGAGATATATAATTTTATTGAAACCATGAACAATGTCGAATCGGCTGAAGCGGCCGGAGATAAATATCCGGTTCGCACATGCCAGATCATGGATGGTGCCGGGACCATGGTGGGAACGTTATTCGGCAGTGCTTTCCCCACAACTGTTTATATCGGGCATCCCGCCTATAAACGACTGCAAGGACGTTGCGGATATGCGCTGGGCGTCGGAATTGTCATATTTCTGGGAGCAATTTTCGGGTTTGTCGATTTCCTGTATAAGCTTATCCCCACCGCGGCTGTAGCGCCCATGCTGGTTTTTGTCGGTATCGTCATAACGGCCCAGGCCTTCCGTGCCTCACCGGCCAGGCATGCAATTGCGGTAGCGGTGGCTATCATTCCCCACATGTCCAATATAATGATCACGAAAATCAAGGGGGCTGTGTCCGTAGTTAACGCAGAGATGGATGTCGCGACCCTGGAATTTGCTCATAAACTTTCAGAACAGGGTATTGCCTGGATCGGACAAAGCGCTTTGGCCCATGGCGCGATTATTACCGGCCTCTTATGGGGGGCCATTGTGGCCATGCTTATTGATCTTGATTTTCGAAAAACGGCGGCGTTTTCCGGCACTGCTGCGTTTTTAACGTTAATTGGAATCATCCATTCACCGAGTATGGGGCTGCATTTTAGCGCTGTTTTTGGGGGGTATGTGATGATGACGGCTTTATTTATCGTGGCATGGCTTCTCAAAGTTGAAAGAGACCCGGAAATTGGAGAATTAGATTTTGAAGGAGATTAGAAAGGATCCCTCATCATGAATCAATTTATGAAACTGGCCATTGAAGAGGCAAAAAAAGGATTCAACCGTAACGATGGCGGCCCTTTCGGTGCCGTCATCGTTAAAAACGGCGTGCCGATAGCAAGTGCTCATAACGAAGTGCTGAAAACAAACGACCCCACTGCCCATGCAGAGATCCTTGCCATCAGAAAGGCTTGTTCGCACCTTGAAAGCCACGATCTTTCGGATTGTGAGATCTATTCCACCTCGGAACCGTGTCCCATGTGTTTTTCCGCCATACACTGGTCAAGATTGAAAAAACTCCATTTGGGGACAACCAGGGACGATGTGGCGGCCATAGGGTTCGATGACAGTTTAATCTACGATATCTTGAGTGGCAAGGCACAGGTTGAGCAGATGGAAATTGTCAATATCGATCGGGACAGCTGTCTTGGGTTATTGAAAGAATGGGATGCCAAGCCGGATAAGGTACTGTATTAAATTTACCGGTTGTCCGCAAAACTCAAGCTGGGTTGTCTTGGCGGTCTGCGGAAATTCGCTTTAAAGCCGGCCAAAACTCGCTCCTAAGGCGCCGTAAGACCCGCCGCTGCCAGTCGTATTTAAAGCGGCACCCCTTGAGTTTTATAGATAACCGCGTTAACTTTTTTATTTAATGGCTATGGAAGCGACAGAGTCGCGTTTCATAAAATCGTGGAGCGATTTTATTATGGTATCAAAAAAACATATCCTCATAAGAAGTAAATTTATGGTCCCCATGTCCCGCAAAATGGGCTTATCAAATAGAATCCCCGACGGTTATGTACTAACCAAAGACGAGAAAATAATGGAGGTGGGTGAATATACAAAGCAAAAAGGTGATCAGATCATAAGCAGCTTTGGGAATGACCTGTTTGTTATGGGTTCTGAGAAGCAGGGCGATTTTACGGTTGATGACATTGTCTGTAATGAAACCTGTCTTTTACCGGGTTTTGTTAAAGCTCACGGTCATGACCACGAATCACCCATTATAGGGATTGCGAAAGATTGCCCCTTAACCGCCTGGTTGGATGGCGCCGTTAATCTTTTTGCAGGATTTCTTGATGAGAAAAGAGAAGACCTGGCTGATAGATTCGGCAAATCTCCGAACCTTGTTACCTATCTAAAAGCAAGGGTCGATGACACATATTACGGCATTACATCCTCCATGGTTCATCACTGCAATTTTAATAAATACAGGGTAGCGGATATTGTAGAGGCCAACAAGCAGGCCCATACCAAGATGATCGTTGCCGTTGGTAGTCAGGACAGACACTATGATGATCGGATCCTTGATATCCCCCATAATCTGGCGATCGACAGGCTCAATGGCTATCATAAAAAATTCGGAGATGTTGAAAGAACATGGATCATACCGGGTCCCGATCAGCTTTTTTCAAATGGCCCCGAACTATTAAAAGCACTTAAAGGATGGAGTAAGGATCATGGAACCTTAATCCATATTCACAGTTCGGAAGAACCCAAGACAACCGCCTGGTTCAAAGAGACTTATGGTATGACCCCCATTGAATATGCAAACAGGATAGGCTTTTTGGATACCGAAACGATTTTGGCCCATCAGGTTAATAACACCGAGAAAGACCTGGCAATCATCAAAGAAACAGGCGCAAAAGTCGTGCATAATCCTCTGGCAAATACCATTCTGGGTTCCGGCATGCCCCCTCTCAAAAGGATGACGGAAATTGGTATCCCATTTGTTATTTCAACCGACGGATCGGGCAGTGCCGATAATCAGGATATTCTTTTGGCAGCCAAATCGGCTGCTCAGTACCAAAAAGCACTGCATCAAGATGCTTCCTTTTTAAGCAGTAATGTGCTGTTGCAGAAGATAACCGTTGAACCTGCTGAATTCTTACGTTTGAATACGGGTTCTTTGGAAAGCGGCAAAGATGCTGATATGGTGCTGATCGATTTGACCCGTCCCAATCTGATACCTTCCCGGTTGGATAATATTGTTGAAAATTTAATCTGGGCATCTGATGGAAGTGAAGTTAAGACAGTGGTTGCCAACGGTAAGATTTTAAAATTAGATTATCAATTTATTGTATTGGAATTTGAAACGATTGTTAAAGAGGTGCAGTTATTATCAGAGATGCTGACTGATTATATGATAACCGCCGGGAAGATAACCGGAACCGGGGCGCATAAGCAACCCTAATGTTGCAAAAGCCGGAGGGCTTCAGAGCCAAGGCGTCGAGGGTGAAGCTGTAATTGTTTATGCAACCTTGGGGGCAAGATAGGTGATAACCAATGCAACATGTAATTAATTTGAAATGTCTCATTTGCGGCAAGGAATACGGGACTGACGAAATCGACTATGTCTGTCCGGATCACGGCGACGAAGGGATTCTCGATGTCCAATACGACTATGATTTCATTGGTCGGCAGATCAGCAGAAAAGCGCTTTTGAACTCCAACGAACTTAATATTTGGCGCTACAAGCCTCTCTTGCCGGTTCAGTTACATGCAAAGGTGCCCCCCCTTTCAGTGGGCTGGACTCCTCTGTACTATACCCCTCACATAGCAGCCGGCCTGGGATTCAAAGATCTGTGGGTCAAAGATGACGGCCGTCAGCCGACGGCATCTTTTAAAGATCGGGCCAGTGCTGTTGCCGTGGTGAAAGCCAAAGAAAAAGGCGTGCGGATCATCACCACGGCCAGCACCGGAAACGCCGCAGCGGCATTGAGCGGCCTGTGTGCCAGCGTGCAGCAACCGAACGTAATTTTTGTACCGGAAACCGCCCCCCAGGCCAAAATTGCTCAACTGCTGGTTTTCGGTTCTTATGTCATTTTGGTAAAGGGAACCTATGACGATGCATTTGAGTTATGCCTTAAAGCCGCCAAGACCTACGGCTGGTACAACCGCAACACCGGCTATAATCCTTACATGACGGAAGGCAAAAAGACCGCCGCCTATGAGATATGCGAGCAGCTTGGGTGGCAAGCACCGGACCGTATTTTTGTCAGTGTGGGCGATGGTTGTATCATCGGAGGCCTGCACAAAGGGCTAAAGGACTTGATGGCGCTTGGATGGATCGAGAAGATGCCTAAACTGATGGGCGTACAAGCCGCAGGCAGCAGTTATATGTATAGGGCATGGAAAAACGGTGAAGATATTCTCACCAAGTCGCCGGTTAACCCGCAAACGGTTGCCGACAGCATCAGCGCTGGACTGCCCAGAGACCGCATCAAAGCCATGGCCGCCGTAAAGGAGACCGGTGGCGCATTTTTGTCCATTTCCGATGACGAAATATTGAGAGCAATCCCTGCATTGGCCCGCGGCACCGGCGTTTTTTCAGAACCTGCCGGTGCGGCCTCGTATGCCGGCTTGATAAGCGCGGTCCACCAGCAAATGATTTCCAGGGATGAAAAAATTGTTGTGCTCAACACCGGCAACGGCTTGAAGGATGTGGCAGGTGCCATGCAAGCGATAGAACTTGTCCAAACAACACCGTTTACGGTTTCGCCGGATTTAGAGGCACTCAAAAAGGTGGTGGCCGATTGGAAAATGGCCTAATCCGTGTATATATTACCAATTTTTATTAATTTAAGGAGGGCCGATTGTGATAGATTTAACCGTTAATTCTGATCAGCTTGCAAGAGCCGTAGAAAGAGCCAGAGAGAGAAATATCATTATTCCCACGTTCAAACAACAGCGTGACCCCGGCCTCATTCCAGATGCTATCGTATCTAAGTTGAAAACCATAGGGCTGTGGGATATCGATCCACTTAATCTTTTCCGGATCAACTGGCATAACGAGCCGGTTGCTCATGGCGGCGGCTTTGGCGAAGTCAATTTTATTGAATTCCCCAAGGCGCTGACCGGAGTCGATGCGCGGATTGTGGCTCCCGTCGGCAAATGGTTTCCCACCGGCGCACACAAGGTTGGCGCGGCCTTCGGCTGCCTGGTTCCCCGCCTGGTAACCGGCCAGTTCGATCCCAGCACGCAGAAAGCCGTATGGCCGTCCACCGGAAACTACTGCAGGGGAGGCGCTTACGACTCCACGCTATTGGGGTGCGCATCCATCGCGATCCTCCCGGAAGAAATGAGCAAGGAACGATTTGATTGGCTTGCTTCGGTGGCGGGGGAAATTATAAAAACCCCCGGTTCTGAAAGCAACGTCAAGGAAATTTTCGATAAATGTTGGGAACTTAGAAAATCCGGTGAAGATCTTGTCATCTTCAATCAATTTGATGAATTCGGTAACTACCTGTGGCATTATGAGATCACCGGACCGGCCATGATGTCGGTGTTGGAGCGTATAACGGAGGCCAAGGACAACTTCAGGGGTCTGATTTCTTCCACCGGTTCCGGCGGCACCATCGCCTGCGGCGATTATCTGAAGAAGCATTTTCCTAACTGCAAAATCGCCGCTGCTGAAGCCCTGCAGTGCCCGACTCTTCTGCAAAATGGATTTGGTGCCCACCGCATTGAAGGAATTGGCGACAAACATGTGCCCTGGATTCACAATATTAAAAACACGGACATGGTCATCGCCATAGACGACGAGGTCTCCATGAGCCTTATCCGGCTGTTCAACGAATCGGCCGGTAAACAATACCTGATATCAAAAGGCGTTTCCAAATCACTGGTCAACGGGCTGAACCAGCTGGGCATTTCCGGTGCAAGCAACCTCGCAGGAGCCATAAAATTCGCTCGGTACTATGAATTAGGGGAGCATGATATCGTTATGACGGTGCTGACCGATTCCATGGAAATGTACGAAAGCCGGTTGCGCGAGCTGACCGAAGAACGCGGCGAGTTCACTGAAAAGGATGCTGCTGCGGTATTCGCACAACATCTGCAAGGGCTGTCGATAGATAATATAGAAGAGCTGACTTACTATGGCCGTAAGCGCGTTCATAATCTCAAGTATTACACATGGGTTGAGCAACAGGGTAAAACATACGAAGAGATACAGGAGCAATGGTACAATGAGGATTACTGGAACAATATCCATGGTCATGTTGATGAAATTGATGAACTGATTGATCAATTCAACATCGAAACCGGCCTGCTTAAAAACCTATAGATAAGGATAAATTTCTTGACCATCGAAACTAAATTGTAATAATTTATTGTTAAAGGAGCACCTAACTGATTATGGACGAAAAACGATACTTATCCGCCCAGGAGTTGTTGAATGATTCCTTTGAACTCGGCCTGCGTATTTTCAAAAGCGGATTCCGCCCCGGTTTTATAATCGGTATATGGCGAGGCGGCACGCCGGTGGGGATTGCGGTTCAGGAGATATTGGACCATTTAGGCGTAAAAACCGATCATATAGCTATTCGGACCTCGTCTTATTACGGTATCAACAAAAGAAATAAAGAGGTCCGTGTCCATGGACTGGAGTATATTATTCAGCGCGCCAACTGGCTAGATGGTTTGCTTATCGTGGACGACGTATTTGACAGCGGCAGCAGCATTAAGGCGGTCATCGAGACCCTTCAAAAAAAAATGCGCCGTAATCAGCCTGAGGACATCCGTATTGCCACTCCATGGTATAAACCAAATAATAATGTAACTGGCATTATTCCAGACTATTATATCCATGAAACCGACAAATGGCTGATTTTCCCTCACGAACTGGATGGCCTCACCCGGGAGGAAATCTTCGCCAATAAACCGGAGATAAAAAAGAAGTTCGAGGATGCGGGATTAGCCTGATAAAGTTACCGCCCAGATTCAAGCTCCTTACATTCCGGCAATTCTTGATGGCCGGAATGTAAGGAGTCGACGAGTTGGTGACTTCTGTCGTTATGGTGTGCTTGATGAAGAGCACACATTTATCTTCTTCAGGGGAAGAAGTCCGCCTCCTTGATCGGCGGGAGCTCCACCGTCTGCACCGCAGCCTCAATCCAATTGCCGCCCATCGTTTTGTAAATATTGACGATGGCACGCAAGAGAGCATTCTGGCCCGAGACATATGACAATTCGACACTGAAAAGACTGCGCTCGGCATCGAGGACTTCCAGATAACTGGTATAGCCTTCGTCGTAACGCATCCACGCGAGTCTGTCATATTTTTGCAGGGCTTTGACCTGACGACCGAGCGCCTCAAGACGTTTCCCTGTCTTGGTGCGGTCGACTAGCGCATCCTCCACCTCTCGAAAGGCATTCTGGATCGTCTTAAGATATATCTCAAGTGCCTGTTTCTGGTAAGCCTCGGCGGCCTTCACTTCACCACCGATGCGACCGGCGCTGAAGATAGGCACAGTGACAGGAACACCGAAACTCCATTGTTTGGCGGAGCCAGTGAAGAGGTCGGAAAGATCTGTACTCACGCTGCCGAGGGCCCCGGTGAGAGATATGGTGGGGAAGTAGAGTGACTTGGCTACGCCGATCTTGGCGTTGGCCGCCACAAGTTGCTGTTCAGCCTGCCGAATATCCGGACGTCCCTCAAGCAAGTCGGACGGCATTCCCTGCGGAACTTCAGGCAGAACCAGTTTATCGATGGTCAGTCCCCGGGGAATTGGTCCAGGATTTTGACCCAGGAAGACACTCAAGGCATTTTCCAGCTGAGCAATGGCAAGTTCGACGGAAGGGATACGCGCGAGTGCATCTTCGTACTCAGCTTCTGCCTGAGCCAGATCCACTTCGGCAATGATCCCCTCTTTAAAACGCAACTGGAACAACTCCAATGTTCCCTTGCGGGTTTCTGCCGTGCGCCGGGTGATCTCAAGCTCCATGTCCAGAGCCCGGATTTCGATATAGGTTAGCGCTACTGCGCTGACCAGAGTTTGCACCACCGTGCGCCGGGCCTCCTCCGTACTGAAGAGCTCAGCCTGTGCAGACTCGGAAGCACGACGGTACTTGCCCCAGAAATCGATTTCCCAAGTACCACCAAGGAAGGCTTCGTACTGGCTGTAGGTTGTGTCTACTCCTGGAGGGATAGGATTCGGTCCTTTTTCACTAGCACTTTCGCGGTAGGCACTGCCTCCGGCGCCAGCAAAGGGGTATTGATCGCCGCGTGTGGAAAAATAGCGGCCGAAGAATTCTTCCACTCGCGCTGTAGCGATGCGCAGATCCCTGTTTCCCTGAAGAGCCGTCTCCACCAGATCGTTCAGTACGGGGTCTTGGAAGCGTTCCCACCATGAGGCGTCGCCTAATTCCCGCGCCTCTTCACTTTCGAAACGCCAGGTCTCCGGTGGCACTACTTCCGGTCGCTGATAGTCCGGCCCGACCGTCATGCACCCGGTGAGCGATAAAAATAATATGCACGTCAATAACAGCTTATGCATTTGCGTCTCCCTTAGTTATTGTAGGAGGGGTGTCCGCCGACGGATTCGCTGGTGGGTTTTCCTCCGGGCTTTCAACGGGATCATTCCGATGCACCAATGTTTCAAACAGATAGAAGGATGCCGGCACCACGAAGATCGCTATGAAGGTGGCCGTCAGCATGCCGCCGATAACTCCCGAGCCCATCACCCGTCGCGCGACAGCTCCTGAACCGGATGCGATGGCCAGTGGCACGCAACCCAGGATGAAAGCGATGCTGGTCATCAGAATCGGCCGTAGTCGTACCCGCGCACCTTCCAGAGCCGCATCCCTGATCGACATCCCTTCGTCATATTTCATCTTGGCGAACTCGACGATGAGAATGGCATTTTTAGATGACAGCCCGATCAGCATGATGAGGCCGATCTGAGCGTAGATGTTGAATTCCATCTGGCGCAGGAAAATAGCAGCAAAGGCACCGAATATCGCAATAGGGGTACACAACAGCACGGCAAATGGGAGTGACCAGCTCTCGTACATGGACGCCAGGATCAGGAAGACAAAGACCAGCGAAAGGGCAAAGATCACCCAGGCCGGAACACCTTGCGAGGCCTTCTGCTCCTGGAAGCTCATACCCATATATTCATAGCCCATTTCCCGCGACATGGTCTGGTCAAAAACCTCCTCCATCGCCTTCATCGCCTGTGACGAACTGAAGCCTGGCTTGGGCACCGCGTTAATCTGGGCCGAGCGATAAAGATTAAAGCGCATGGTGAACTCAGGACCGGAACGCTGTTCGATCGACGTTAGTGTCGACAACGGCACCGAATCTCCGTCGGCATTGCGGACATAAAACTGTCCCAGCTGCTCAGCCTTGAGCCGGTTCTTCCCATCGGCCTGAATATAAACCTGCCAGGTACGACCAAACTTGTTAAAATAGTTGATAAAGTAGCCACCCATAAAGGCCTGCAGGGTATCGTATACATCATTAATTTCCACCCCTTGCTTAAGCACTTTGTCACGATCCACATCCACGTAGAATTGGGGAACTGTCGGCAGAAAGGTGGTTGTCACCCGACCGATCTCCGGCCGCTTTTCGACCTCCGCCATAAACTTTTGGGTATTTTTCCACAGAAAATCGACATCCTTGCCGGAGCGATCCTGCAGAATAAAAGTGACCCCGCCAGCGGTACCGATACCGGGGATGGCCGGCGGTGAAAATGCAAACGCTATCCCCTGGGGCACCTGCTTCAGTTTCTGGTTCAGACTTGCCATCAGAGCTTTATATTGCGTTTCCGGGGTCTTTCGCTCAGCCCAGAGTTCTAATGAAACGAAAAAGAAGGCGCTGTAGGTATTGGTTACCCCCGAGAGCACACTCATCCCCACGACGGAAGTGACATACTCGACGCCGGGTGTATCCATGAGCAGTTTTTCAACCTCGATGGCAGCTGCATTCGTCCGCTGCAACGATGCCGCATCAGGAAGCTGCAACTGAACGTAACAATAGCCCTGATCTTCCTCCGGTAGAAAACCTCCGGGTACATTTTCACCAATGAAAAACGTACCTGCTGCCATAACACCGATAATCACCAGGCTGATAGAGACCTTGCGGAGCAACCCGCTACAGATCTTTACATAGCCGTTTGTCGCCTTACCAAAGGCGTTGTTAAACCAGCGGTAAAATGCACCCAGCGGTCCACGCGTTTCCTTTTTCGGTTTGAGAAGCAACGCACAGAGCGCCGGACTGA
>QMMS01000125.1 GCA_003647375.1 Deltaproteobacteria bacterium | reverse complement strand
TATCCCACGCAGGTCGTATGCCCGGCGTCACCGCCAGAAATGACTTGCCGCACACTTTTTTTATCTGTCCGGCCTCATGACCGGAGCAGACCACGCCCGCAAACCCGGCATTTCTTGCCATGTCTGCCTTTTTGAGCACCAGGCGGCTGATATCATCCGCGAAGGATTCATCATAGCCTGCCGACCGGATGTCCTCTTTTGCGACACTCGTCAATACGGTAACACCGAGGAGATGAACCTTGCCGTCAGCGCCCCTGACGGCAGCTTCGAGCATCTTTTTCGATTCACCACAGTGGACCGTGGCATAGGTGATACCCAGGGAGGCAATGCCCTGCATGGCCCGGTAAACGGTCTCCGGAATATCGTGAAGTTTCATGTCCAGAAAAATGCGGGCGTTCGCTGAAATTTTTCGAATTTCATGCACAATGTCGGGCCCGGCCTTGATAAAGAGTTCCAGACCGACCTTGAATATACCCACACTATCCTGGAGTAATGAGACATAGCGTCCGGCCTCATCGATGGTAGGAACATCCAGTGGAAAAATGAGATAGTCTTTGGGGTGTTTCATTTTAACAGATCCCTTTTAGGCTTTTAGGGGCTCAGGCTGTAGGCTGATAGGTGCCTATCGCTCGTCGCTTTCAGCGAACTTCCAAACATCGCTCCAGCCATTAAACCATTAAACTCGTACAAAATGCTAGTTTTAAACCGCAGAATGTAGAACAAGAAATATCGAATGTCGAAGTAAGCCCTTCATCATTCATCGGTTCCTTGTTCGATATTTATTGTTCAATCTTTTCAAAGGATAGGATGCTGGGAAGCCAGGAGGGTATAAGGCTAGTTAGACTGTTAGACTGTAGACTGCTAACAGCCTAACAGCCTACAGTCTTGATGCTTAAAGCTTAGGGCTTTCCCTCGAATCCTCGGGCCATCGGACCCTGCTCTTATACCCTCCAACCCTTCAACCCTTCCATTACCCTCTCCGATCATAATTATCCGTTATCCACTCCCTGTATTCCCCGCTCTGTACATGCTGGACCCAGGCAGGGTTGTCGAGATACCATTGAACGGTTTTTCGGATGCCTGCATCGAAGGACGCCATTGGCTGCCAAAGGAGCTCGGTTTTCAATTTGGTACAATCGATGGCATAGCGAAAATCATGCCCGGGCCGATCATTCACGAAGGTGATCAGATCTGATCGTGGCCGGTTATGGCTGGAGGGGACCATCTCATCCAGAATATCGCACAGGGTTTGAACGAGCTCGATGTTTGGTATCTCACACTCCCCGCCGATATTGTAGGTTTCCCCGGGCCGGCCATTCTGTATGATCGTCCAGACAGCCCTGCAGTGGTCCTGCACAAAGAGCCAGTCCCGAACGTTGATCCCCTTACCGTAAACAGGCAGCGGTTTGCCGGCCAGGGCATTCAGAATCATGAGGGGAATCAATTTTTCCGGGAATTGATAAGGGCCGTAATTATTGGAGCAGTTTGAAATGGTGACGGGGATATTGTACGTTCGATGATAGGCACGCACCAGGTGATCCGAAGCAGCCTTGGATGCGGAGTAGGGGCTGCTGGGATCGTAGGGGGTTGTTTCCGAAAAGAACCCGTCTTTCCCCAGAGATCCGTAAACCTCGTCTGTGCTGACGTGGTGGAACCGTTTGAGGCGGTTTAGATGGCGTCGCGCTTCTTCGAGAAGTGTGAATGTCCCCAGGATGTTGGTGTTAACAAAGGCATCCGGCGCTACGATGGATCGATCCACGTGGGATTCTGCTGCAAAATGGCAGATCGTATCGATTTCATAGGTCTCGAAAACGTTTTTTACGGCCTTGGTATCACAGATGTCGGCATGTACAAAAGCATAGCGATCGTCTGTTAATTCGTCCAATCCCGATAGGTTTTCAGGGTTTCCGGCATAGGTTAACAGATCCATGTTGACGATACGACCGCTGTAGTCGGTGTCAGACAGCAGATAGCGGATGAAGTTGGCGCCGATAAAGCCACTTCCGCCGGTGACGAGGATATTGTTCATGGAATTTCAGCCTTTGTCATTGCGGTGTTAAGTATTAGGTTTTAAGTTTTAGGCAGTTGTCACGAGCTAAATGCTTATCGCTTACTGCTTACTGCTTACTGTTTCAATACCACATTCTTCCCGACCTGTCATACGAAACCTGCCCTCTTCTGATGGATCTTCCTTGTAACTACGGCACCCTATATAATCGCTCAATTTAGAAGCCTTGAATTTTATGATGAAATACGATAATGATATCCACAATATGATTTTGGCCCGCACTGGTTCCAGTGCGGGCCAAAATCATATCAGATAGCGACAAGGTCGCGTTTTATAAAATCGTTCCTACGATTTTATTCGGAGTTGAAAAGAGAACCCCATGAAAGAGACAACTGACAACCAGACCCTGTTGCGATCTCTTCCCGGTGTTGACCGCATTCTTGAATGGTTCAAGGCTGATCCATTTTTTGCAGACGTTCCCAGGTCCACACAGGTTGATGCAGCCCGATCTGCCATCGAAGTGCTCAGGGCCAAGATTCTTGACCCGCACACAGAACTGCCTGCGGAAATATTTTCCGAATCATCAATCATGCTACGGATCAAGGAGCAGGTCACATCGGCCATGATGCCGAATCTGAAACAGGTGATCAATGCCACCGGCGTTGTCATTCACACTAACCTTGGTCGATCATTGCTGGCAGATGAGGCCCTTGAGAACTTGCAGAAAATCGCCGGCGGATATTCAAACCTGGAATTTGACCTGATATCCGGACAGCGAGGCTCCCGCTATAGCAGTGTCGAGGACCTTATCTGTGAGATAAGCCGGGCCCAAGCCGCCATGGTGGTCAACAACAATGCCGGGGCTGTTCTCTTGTGCCTGGAAACGATTGCAAAGGGTAAAAATGTCATCGTTTCACGGGGGGAACTGGTGGAGATCGGCGGATCCTTCAGAATTCCGGATGTCATGACAAAAAGCGGGGCCGTTTTAAAAGAAGTCGGAACCACGAATCGAACCCATCTGCAGGATTATGAGAACGCCATCGACGATAGCACCGGGCTCCTGTTGAAGGTCCATACCAGCAACTACAGCGTGGTGGGCTTCACCGCCGGCGTATCTTTAAAGGAACTCGTCGTACTTGGAGAAAAGCATCATGTGCCGGTTATGGAAGATCTCGGCAGTGGGACATTCATCGATCTATCCAATTATGGACTCCTGAAAGAGCCGACGGTTCAAGAGTCGGTATCCACCGGCGTGGATGTGGTAACCTTCAGCGGCGACAAACTTCTTGGCGGGCCCCAGGCGGGTGTGATTGCCGGTGCCGGTGAGATGCTCCGCAAGATCAAACAGAATCCCATTACCCGGGCCCTCCGGATCGACAAACTGACCCTGGCCGCTCTTGAAAGCACCCTGCGTCTCTACCGTGATGAAGCAGCTGCATTGAACAGGATTCCGACACTGAGAATGCTCACCATGCCGGAACAGATCATTCAAGAGAAAGCCGAAAGATTTATGGTGTTGTTGAAAGATATAAAGAATGAGAGGCTCGAAGTGCAATCTTTCGATGCCACCTCCCGCGCCGGGGGTGGTTCTCTGCCGCTGCTGAAGCTGCCCAGCAGATGTGTGGGTGTCAAGATTCAGAACATATCAGCGAACCGCATCGATAGATGGATGCGGGAATATACGCCGGCAGTCATCGGCAGAATTGAAGACGATTTTTTCATGATGGATGTTCGGACCATCCAGGAGAGTGAACCGGATGCCATAACAGCAGCTTTTCGGCAACTACTGGGAGAAGTGTAACGCCAATGACACCAAGCGCAAACAAGCCAAAACCGATTATCTTTTCCGAACGCGGAACAACCCGCCACTTCCTTTTCAATCCCCCTGCAATAGCACCAGACAATGGGGATTCTCCTTTTGCAGAAAATGGGTCAATCGAAGCCATGCAACAGGCTTTCCCGGAAATTTATTGTGGCGACGAGTTCCTGCGGTACGCCGTGGAACAGATGCAGAACGTCTCATGCTTTGGCAGCATGATTATCCGGACGGATGGTGTTGTGAACACCGGGAATTCAGGCGACCACGACAATACGCTCTGCATCCTGGGTGTCAGCCGGGTGGTGGACGAATTGTGCAGGATGGAAAACGGTACCTGGGGGCCGGTCGAAGCAGATTCTCTGGGATGCTTTTTCCCCGGCAAGAACGATGCCGACACCTTACAACTGGCGGAAGATATTCAGGGCAGAGTCGATGGGCTTGCCAATGGTTCGGTGTCCATCGGCGTGGCTTCCCATCCAACGGGTAATTATAAAAAAGAAGAGATCTTTGGCAATGCCGGAAAGGCGTTGACCCATGCCTTCTTTTTTGGCGCCAACAGCGCCGTTCTTTTCGATGCCGTCAGTCTGAATATCAGCGGGGACGAACTGTATCAGAAGGGGGATGTGTCGGGCGCCATCGAAGAACTGAAAACAGCACTAAAACTGGATCCGGGAAATGTCAATGTCCTCAATAGTCTGGGTGTTTGTTATGGTGTGAAGGGCGCACTGGAAGAGGCCCTCGAGGCTTTTAGGGATGCCACCAGATTCGATTCGCAAGAGGTCATGTCCCTTTATAATGCCGGATATGTGCACAGCATGCTGAACCAGACAGAAGATGCGTTGAAATATTATCAAAAGGCAGAGGCCACAGGGGAAGATGTTTTTGAAGTAATTTTTCAGCTCGGGAAGCTGTATCTGGATATAGGTGATCTGGATGCGGCAAAAACCTATCTGGAAAAGGCGGTCTGCCTGCAGCCGGATTCCTGGATCCCCTACCTGCACCTGGGTGAGTGCTGTGAGGCGTTGCACATGACCGACGAAGCTGTCACGCATTACGAAACAACGATAAAAAAGAATCCCACAGATGCGTGCGCCATGTCAGCGCTGGGTGTTCTGTATAACGAAAAAGCGGAAAACCCCGAGATCTCGACCCTGTTTTGTGAGAAAGCCGTTGAGATTTCTCCCGAGAACGGTTTATTTCAATTCCGTCTGGGAAAGGTCTACTTTGGTCAGGACCAGTCCGAAAAAGCGCTTTCAGCGTTTAACAAAGCCATGGACCTGGGCTATCCTGCAGAATCGGAGCTGGCCACAGTGCGTGAGCACTTGCTGGAGAATGGAGCCGGCAGTTGACTTTGATGACCCGGTGATTATTTTAAAATTTCGGTGAACCGAATCAACCAAGACAGAAGACAGAATACCAAATACCAAACACAAAACACAAAACACCAAACACCAAACACAAAACACCAAACACAAAACACAAAACACCAAACACCAAACACCAAACACCTTGTATCATTTTGGAGTAACGCCCATGCCGATATATGAATACTGTTGCGAGGACTGTAAAGAAAGCTTTGAAAAGCTGGTTTTCGGAGTCGAGACACCGGATTGTCCTTCCTGCAGCAGCAAAAAAGTGACCCGTCTCATGTCTTCCTGCGGTTTTGTCAGCAAGGGAGGCGGCGGAGAAACAACCCGTGCCTCTGCGTCAGCATCTTCCTGCAGCGGGTGTGCGGCATCAAGTTGCTCAACTTGTGGTCATTGATGGACAGGAACATCCATATCGGAACACGGGGAAGCAAGCTGGCGCTTTGGCAGGCCAACTGGGTCCAATCAGAATTGCTGAAAACCCATCCTAACCTATCTGTTCAAATCATCATCATCAAAACAAAGGGAGACAAGATACTGGATGTCCCCCTGGCAAAAGTGGGGGGCAAGGGTCTTTTTGTGAAAGAGATCGAGGACGCACTGCTCGAGGGAAAGATCGATCTGGCGGTTCACAGCATGAAGGACATGCCGGCAGAATTGCCCAAGGGCTTAACCATCGGTGCAATCCCCCAAAGAGAAAACCCTCAAGATGTCCTGGTATCAAAAAGAGGGTGCCTGGCGGATCTCCCGGAAGGCGCCCGGATTGGCACCAGCAGCCTTCGTCGCGCATCGCAGATATTATTTACCAGACCTGATATTTATATTCACCCCCTGAGGGGCAACCTGGATACCCGACTGAAGAAACTGGACGCGGGTGACATGGATGCCATCGTGCTTGCAGCCGCGGGCATCCTACGACTGGGTTTGAAACACAGGATTACGGAATACCTGGACAGCAGTATCATGTTGCCGGCTGCCGGACAGGGCGCGCTGTGTGTCGAGGTAAGGACAGGGGACGAAGATACAGGCACTCTGGTCGGGGAACTGGATCATGCAGAGACCCGAACCGTGGTACTGGGGGAACGGACTTTTCTGCATCGGCTCGGAGGCAGTTGCCAGGTTCCTATTGCCGCATACGGCAGGATTGAAGGCGGGCGCTATGAACTGAGTGGGTTAATTGCAGAATCGGATGGTTCCCGGGTCTTCAGGGCAGATCTGGCGGGTCCTGCAGCGTCATCGGGGACCATAGGGGCTGAACTTGCAGAGAAACTGATAGGTCAGGGTGCGATGGCCATCATAGAAAAACTACAACGCGAAAGCCAATGAAAAAAACAACCGGTCATGTCTATCTGGTGGGCGCAGGCCCGGGGGACCCCGGACTGATTACCCTCAAAGGAAAAGCCTGTATCGAAAAAGCCGATGTCCTGGTTTACGATTACCTGGCCGCATCGTCTTTTCTGGCCTATGCCCAAGAGGGCGCCGAATGCATTTATGTGGGTAAAAAGGGGGGTGACCACACCCTGAAGCAGCAAGAAATCAACCACCTACTTGTGGAAAAGGCCGGGAAAGGTATGGCTGTGACCCGGCTCAAAGGCGGTGACCCGTTTATCTTCGGGCGAGGTGGCGAAGAGGTGGAAGCGCTGATAGAAGCCGGCATACCCTATGACATCGTTCCGGGTGTGACCTCGGCCGTGGCTGCCCCGGCTTATGCCGGCATCCCGCTGACCCATAGAAAATACACTTCTACCCTGGCTTTTGTTACAGGGCATGAAGATCCGGAAAAAGAATCATCGCGTATCGATTGGCAGGCACTGGCCACGGGTATCGGCACCCTTGTCTTTTTTATGGGTGTCAAGAACCTACCCCGTATCGTCGAGCAGCTTACCCGGCATGGCATGTCAACCGGGACCTTGATTGCCCTCATTCGATGGGGCACAACCACACGGCAGGAAACCGTGACCGGTACGCTCGGCAATATTGTTCAAAAGGTCGAAGCAGCCGGACTCAAAGCACCCGCCATTATTGTGGTTGGTGATGTTGTGGAACTGCGGGAAACCATGCAATGGTTTGAGAAAAAGCCTCTCATGGGAAAGCGTATCGTCGTGACCCGTGCAAGGGAGCAGGCCAGTGATCTGTTGCATCTATTGAATGCTTCGGGAGCGGATTGTCTGGAGTGTCCCACCATCCAGATTGCCCCGCCGGACGACTGGGAGCTACTGGACCGGGCTATCCAAAGTCTGTCGGATTACCACTGGCTGGTATTTACGAGTGTGAACGGGGTGGGGTTCTTTTTCAATCGTCTTTATGTGCTCGGGAAGGACGCCCGCGCGCTTCACCATCTCCGGACTGCATGCATCGGACCTGCAACGGAAAAACGACTGAAGGATTTTGGTCTCACCTGCGATATTCTTCCGGAGTCCTACCGTGCAGAGTCGGTGGTGGAAGCGTTTAAACACCAGGAGATCACGGGAAAGAAAATTCTGCTCCCGCGCGCCAGGGAAGCCAGGCCCATCCTTCCGGAAGAGTTGTCCAGGATGGGAGCAGAGGTGGATGAGATCCCGGTCTATATTACCCGGATTGTTGAAGACAACACGGCAACGCTTCTGTCCCGCTTGGCGGAGCAACGTATCGACTGTATTACCTTTACCAGTTCCTCCACGGCCAGAAATTTCAAGAAGCTCATACCGGAAGCGTCCTTTAAACAACTCTTGGCACCAGTGACCGTTGCCTGCATTGGACCCATCACGGCAGACACGGCCAGAGAACTGGGATTCGATGTTCACCTGGTTGCGGACACCTACACCATCCCCGGGCTGGTGGATGCCTTAATAGGTCATTATGGTCCGAAGTAGGTATTCGAACCCAGAAGTCCCGGCTCTGGATTGCCACTATTAGGCGTGTTATCATAAATTATTTGAATGGAAAACATCAGAAGACAGAAATCAAAATCCAGAATAAAGCAATTGCAGTTGTTTAGGCTGTAGGCAGTTAGACTGTTAGGCCGTTGGCAGCTAATAGTCTACAGCCTAAACACCTAAAGGGTTATCGCTTGACCCCTTGGGCCCTATTGACAGCTGTATTGGAGAAGATCACCGTATGACTGAACTGGTCGACAAATACAATCGCCATCTGAATTACCTGCGTATCTCCATTACGGACAGGTGTAACCTGCGTTGTTTGTACTGTGCACCGGGGGGCCTGGTGCCCAAGCTGGCCCACGATAAAATCCTGCGTTACGAAGAAATCCTGCGGATCATCCGGCTCGGTGTCCGCCTGGGTATTTCAAAGGTCCGGCTCACCGGTGGTGAACCGCTCATGCGGCAAGGTGTTTACGAATTTATAAAGGAACTGGTCACTATAGACGGGTTGTCTGACATTTCTCTCACCACCAATGGGGTGATGCTTCTTGAGAATATTGAAAAAATAGAGGCCGCCGGCATCAAACGGATCAATATCAGCCTGGACACCTTGAATCGCGAAAAATTTAAACATATCACGGGATATGATCTTTTTGACCAGGTCTGGGCAGGTATCGAAAAAGCCTATGCACTCGGGTTTAATCCCATCAAGTTGAATGTCGTTGCCCTGAAAGGGTACAATGACGATGAATTTGTCGATTTAGCCAGGCTTTCCTTGACATATCCATTTCACATCCGCTTTATAGAATACATGCCCATCGGAAATGCTCAAATGAAGAGCAGCGATTATATTCTGGCGGATGATATCCGGGTGATTCTCAGCGTCTTAGGTGACTTGGTCCCGGTTACGAGAAAACGGATGGATGGCCCGGCACAGCGTTATCGAATCAAGGGTGCCAGGGGTGAGATCGGGTTTATTCAAGCCATGAGCCATCATTTTTGCCATACGTGTAACCGGTTACGTTTGACTGCCAATGGACAACTTCGTCCCTGCCTGCTTTCAGATAAACAGCTGGATATCAGGGGCCCTTTGAGGAGCGGTTGCAGTGACGACGACTTGAAAAACGTGTTCCTTCGTGCGGTCCAGCATAAACACGAATCCCACCATTCTGCACCGGGCAGCCCCTTTCGGATTTACGATAACATGTCGGATATCGGCGGCTAAACCTTTTCCCGTAGCGAGGTTGCTGCATCCGCTGTGTTGCAGACCATTCGCAGTAGATTTACTAGGGCTTCATGGCCTGACGCCTTGCGGATGCAGCAACCTCACTACGGGAAACATTCGGGTGTGTCCACCTATACCCGAATATTCCACTTTAAATTATCTGGTGTGAAAACTAGCGTTGTGTTATAGCATTCGTCAAAACAACTCTTGATTGCTCCTTCATATACCAAATTCAACATTCGATGTTGGACGTTCGATGTTCGATGTTCATTCGTTATCAGGCAGGTCCCATGGCAACCCAAAATACTCGTAACAGAAAGATCCTCGTCAGCGGGTGCCTTTTCCACCTTTTCCACGACAGCATTGCAGACGGGCTGGCCGTTCTACTCCCATTCTGGAAAATTGCCTTCCAGCTCTCCCTGACCCAGGTCGGCCTGCTTATGGCCTGTTTTGAAGGCGCTACGGCATTGTTCCAGATACCTGCGGGCTTTCTGGGGGAACGCTACGGAGAGCGCAGGCTGTTAACGATCGGAACCGTTGTTACGACCCTGAGCTTCATGGTCATCGCTTTCACCGGCAACATCTACGTCCTGTGTGTTCTTCTTGTCATCGGCGGGCTGGGGGGCGGGGTGCAGCACCCCCTTGCCTCATCCATGATTTCCAAGGCATATACTTCCGGTAATCGTCGCATTGCCCTTGGGACTTACAATTTTACCGGCGACATGGGCAAATTCCTTTTCCCGGTTGTCGCCACAGTTGTTTTGTCCGTTACCGGCTGGCGGACTCTCTGTTTTGGGTACGGTATCTTTGGCCTCTTTCTGGTAGGGGGTCTCTACCTGCTTTTACGCAGGAATCATTCCGGAGGCATGGATATTCAGACCAGCAAGGTGCATGGGAAATTCAGCGGGTGGGGCATCGAAAACAAAAAGGCTTTTCTCACACTATCAGCAATCGGTTTTATCGATACAGCCGTGCGTTCTGCGCTGATTACCTTCCTGCCATTCCTGCTCATCGGCAAGGGCATGCAGATGGAATCTACCGGCCTGGCGCTGTCTTTGCTTTTTATTGGCGGGGCTTTGGGAAAATTCATCTGCGGAATCATGGCTGAAAAGATCGGTATTATCCCTTCTATAACTATTACCGAAGCTATTACGGGATTGGGCATCATATACCTGTATGATTCAACATTGTCCGGTATGTTTTTCTTCTTGCCGGTGCTCGGCATCGCGCTGAACGGGACCTCATCCGTTCTATACGGGACAGTGGCCGATTTTATTTCACAGACCCATGCACCGCGTGTTTTTGGTTTGTTTTACACGGCTATCATCATCGGGGCTGCCTTGGCTCCCCCGGTTTTCGGTTTGCTCAGTGATGCCGTGGGGGTAGCGTTAACGGTTGTCGTTATCGGAATCACCGCCCTTACCACGCTGCCCCTGGCCTACGTGCTTTCAAAGGAGTTGTCATAAATATAATAACCCCATGGCTACCTGGTCGTTCGACGTTGATTGTTTTTTAAAAAAATAAATCAACCTCACAAACTGATTGCTTTTACGAAAAGATTTAACTATAAATAGATCTCATTAAGAAAAGGTATAAGTTTCGGAGGCAAAGGAATCTCAACCATTGGCCGTGGGCCAAATGGTTGCACACTGTAACCCAACAAATCTATTTTTAGGAGGAGAAACACCATGATACATACGATGTTGAAGAAGTTTGTAATAGGAGCATGTGTCGTTGCGGTATCCATGATCGCTATTGGGAACACAGCGCTTGCAGTAGATCTAATCGTCTATACAGCGGTTGAGGCAGAGGATCTCCCAAAGTATGCAGCCAACTTTAACGAGGATCATCCGGATATCAATATTAAATGGGTTCGAGATTCAACCGGGATTATGACCGCTAAGCTGCTGGCGGAGAAGAACAACCCGCAAGCCGATCTTGCTTGGGGGATGTCCGGATCGTCGTTATTACTATTCAAATCCGAAGGAATGTTGCACCCTTACAAGCCCAAAGGGCTTGAAAATCTGGACCCGAAATTCTACGACAGTGACCCTGTTCCCAGCTGGGT
>QMMS01000124.1 GCA_003647375.1 Deltaproteobacteria bacterium | reverse complement strand
TTTCTAAATCCCAATATCGAAATCCGAAACAAATTCAAATATCAAATGCTCAAATGATTTAAGCATATTAACCTGACGACTAAATAGCCAACTCCGTCATGCCGGACTTGATAAGCCTGCCCCAGCAAGTAGTTAGCCGGGGGCATCCAGTGTATTTCTGGATTCCCGCCTCCGCGGGAATGACAACCGTGGGGTATTTAACCACCGGAGTAATAGTTTGCAACTTGTATCTCCAAAGGCTTGTTTTGATCATTCGATTTTTGGTCATTCGGTATTGTTTGGGATTTGTAATTTCGTGCTTTGGATTTAAATCATAATGATCACACTCGGCATTGAGTCATCCTGTGATGAAACTGCGGCAGCAATTCTTGAGGATGATAAACGGATTTTATCTTCCATCGTGGCGTCCCAGGTCGAAGTCCACAGCCCCTACGGCGGGGTCGTACCTGAGTTGGCCTCCCGCAAACACATCGAAGCTATCGCACCGGTGGTCGACGAGGCCATCCAGACGGCCGGAATCACGGCCCCAAAATTGGATGGCCTGGCCGTCACACAGGGACCCGGCCTGGTGGGATCCCTCCTGGTCGGATTCTCCTTTGCCAAAGCATTTGCCTATGCCATGGATATACCCTGGATCGGCGTCAACCATCTGGAAGGCCATATCAACTCTGTTTTTCTCACCCAAACACCTCCCCCCTTTCCCTTTATCGCTCTCCTGGCGTCCGGCGGGCACACAGCTATTTACCATGTCACCTCGTATACAACATGGACATTAATGGGTCAAACAAGGGATGACGCAGCCGGCGAAGCCTTTGACAAGGTCTCCAAAATGCTCGATCTCGGCTACCCGGGAGGAAAGATTATCAGTGACATGGCCCGGAAAGGGGATCCCGAAAAAATATTCTTCAAGCGAGCCTACCTCGACAAAAACGAATTCGATTTCAGTTTCAGTGGCCTGAAGACGGGCGTGCGTCGGCATATCGAAAAAAATCTGCAACATCTGAACCAGGAAATTCCGGACATCGCAGCCGGTTTCCAGGCCTCGGTGGTGGATGTTCTCTCCTTCAAGCTTTTTGCCGCAGCTGAAAAAATGAATTGCCGGCACGTGGCCGTTGTGGGGGGGGTTGCCGCTAACACAAGCCTGAGAAAAAATATTCGAACAACTGCAAAAGTAAAAGGGCTGACCGTTCATATCCCCCCCTTGAACCTCTGCGGTGACAATGCCGCCATGATCGCCGCAGCCGGTTATCACCATTTAATCCAAGGCCACACCTCCCACTTGGACAGCGATGTGTATTCACGTATAAAATCGTGAAACGATTTTATCTGACGCGACATTCGTCGCTTATTCTTAAAATTTGAAACGCTTATCTTCGGCCAGATAATCTTTCTTCAAGGCCATGATTCGTCGCACTGATTGCTCACCTAATCTTCTATTCGCTGGTGACATGGACTGAAACGACCGGACGGTTTCGAAAGCCGTTTCCATGTCCGGGCTGCGATGACAGATCAGGGCAATGTCAATGTCGGCAGCCAGAATTTGCTGCATCGATGTTTGCAAATCATGGTGCTTTTTGATGGCGCCCATGTCCAGGTCATCGGTCATGACCACGCCATCATACCCCAGTCGATGCCTCAGAAGATCCCGGGCAATCTTCTTTGACAGGCTGGCCGGCCTTTGGTCATCCAGAGAACGGTAGCAGATGTGTGAAAGCATCATGCCGGCCACACCCTTTTTAATGGCATCCTGAAACGGGGCAAGATCGATGGCAGCTATATCTTCGGCACTGGTTTCCAGAAAGGGGAGATCCAGGTGGGAATCAAGAGTAGTCCTGCCGATCCCGGGAAAGTGTTTGGCAACCGACATGACACCTCCTTCCTGAAGGTGGTGAATCACAGCCATCCCGAGCCGGGATACCCATCCCGGGTCAGACCCGAAAGCACGATCTTTCATGATACTCGCCCGGGGGTCGATGGCCACATCCAGGACCGGAGCCATGTTCATATTGATGCCCACATCCAGAAGCTCCTTGGCCGATATTCTGGCAAACGCAACAGCATCCTCACGCCCTTTCATGGCCGCATTACCGGGAAATTCCGTGAAGGGGCTCTTCATCCTGGCGACGGTCCCCCCCTCTTGGTCGACAGCTATAAATAAAGCCGGCTCTCCGCACGATCTGGCATATTTCTGTGAAGAAAGGCATAAATGGCGAACCTGTTCCGGTGTTGCAATGTTACGCGTAAAAAGGATCAGACCACCCACATGCAGGTCTTTGATGAGAAATTTCACATCCGTACTCAGGTCGGTACCGTCAAACCCAACCATCAGCCGCTGCCCGGCCATCTGTTCATTCGTCAATTTTATCATATCTGTTTTGCTCTACGTCTGTTTCCTGTTTGAGTAAGTAAACAAGATTCTTCAATCACAACGCCCCATCGTTTCCTATCCACTGCCGGTAACCATCACTTCGAAATTCATGCGAGAGTGTATGGAAGGAAAACAACAGTTGGTTACATTCGAATGCTCTACATTGCGTCACTCGAATCCTGGGCCCCTTGACCCCTGGAATCCTTCGTTTATCACTTTCTTAACTGATATTTTCTCACTGCCCGGTTATGTTCTTTGAAAGTAGTGGAAAACTGGTGGGTACTATCTTTTTTTGAAACAAAATACAAATAATCGGTTTCGGCAGGATACAATGCCGCCTCCAGGGATGCAAGGCCTGGATTGGCGATGGGTCCCGGCGGCAGGCCCTTATTCATGTATGTGTTATAAGGCGTTGCCGTCGTTAAATGCTTTCTTGTCAGGTTTCCATCAAAATCTTTGATGCCGTAAATAACCGTCGGGTCACTCGACAGGCGCATTCCCTTTGCCAGCCGGTTGTGAAAAACCGAGGCAATCAAGGGACGTTCAAATGCCGCACCAGTCTCTTTTTCGATAATAGAAGCCAGAGTAACGACCTGGTGCACGCTCATATCCATCTGTCTGGCCCGCTCCTGCCACTCTTTCGAAAATATCTCCCGAAATCGATTCACCATGGTGCCCATGATCTCATCCAGGGGCAACCCTTTGGGGAAATGGTAGGTATCCGGAAACAGGTATCCTTCCAGCGAGCCGGCTTTCACCCCCAGAGCGTTGACAATTACAGGATCATTGGCAGACCGGATGAATGTCGGCGCTTCTGTTAAACCCATTTTCGAGACGATACCGGCGATCTGGATCAGGTTGTACCCTTCCGGGATGGTTACCCTGTAAAGGGCCACCTTTCCGCTGACCATGATCTCCAGGACCTGCCTGGGAGAAAGGGCGCTTGAAAGCCTGTATTCGCCGGCCTTAATACGCTTGTCATATCCCCTGAATCGGGCAAACAGTTTCAACCTGAAAGAATCCCTGATAATACCGGCCGCCTCCAGCTGACTCGCAATCATCTTGAAATGCTGTCCCGGCAGCACAGTGATTACTTTTTCAGAAATGTCGTTCCCGGAAGGTTGGGCGGCATAGTCAAAAACGTTCCATGCCAGGATACCTAACAGCGCTGCTGAGCCGATGATGAGAATGCCTATGATTACGATGGTCTTTTTCATGATTGCAGGAAAATGATGCGGCAGCCAATGATGATGAATACGTAAAAAGTCGAATTCATCAAGTATTTGGTATTTAGTATTTTGTATTTAGCTTAGAATATATGCTGATATACCTAACTGTTAGACTCCAAAACACTAAACACAAAATACAAAAAGCTCTCGTAAAAAGTAGCTTTTCTGACTTTTTGCGAGACCATCAATGATAACCCTGTCATTAATTACTTTGGATCTTCTCCAATTTAGTTGAAGAAGAGGGTCCCAGGATCCAAGGGGTCAAGGATTCAAGTGTTTGTTTTCCAGGGATTTGATCATCGCTTTCAGCATTCTCTCGACATCCCCGATCTCCTCTCTTAATTCCTGAAGACCCTTTTTATCCATATAGCCCAAGTCACCAGATATCATCGTTTGGGTTTCCAATTCACAAACATTTAACTCTTTATAACTTTTAAGCATTGAGCGCTGATGCTTCACTTCGTGTCACTCGAACCCTAGAATCCTTGACCCCTGGAATCCTCAACTTAGTTTTATTTATTATCTATCATATTGACAATCCCCTTTAAAATCAATATTCAAATAGAAGCGTGGATCCTGAATCGCAGGGATTCAGGGTCAATGCTTTTATTTGGCGGGATTCACCGATTAACATATTGATAAAAAATAAAATCGATCCCCGACTCCACGTGATTGCTGTTTGAATCGAGATTTCAAGGGAACCCACATGGCAAAACCCAAGCTCAAAGAACACATCATCAACAGGGAATGGTGCAAGGGATGCGGTATCTGCATTCACTTCTGCCCCAAAAAGGTCCTGGAACTCGATGATACCGACAAAGTTGTGGCTGTCCGTCCTCAAGACTGCATCTGCTGTAAACTCTGTGAACTGCGGTGTCCGGACCTTGCCATCGAAGTGATTGTTGAATGATATAAGGACAAAAGAATAAAAGGGACGACAATGAACCCAAATATAAAGTTCATTCAGGGAAACGAGGTGTGTGTGGAGGCAGCCCTTTACGCGGGGCTAAATTTTTTTGCCGGCTATCCCATCACGCCTTCCACCGAGATTGCGGAACACCTGGCCGGCAGGCTTCCCCAACAAGGGGACAAATTTATTCAGATGGAGGACGAAATTGCATCCATGGCCGCCATCATCGGTGCCTCCCTGACCGGAAAAAAGGTGATGACCGCCACCAGCGGTCCCGGATTTTCGCTGATGCAGGAGGCCCTGGGCTACGCCATCATGACCGAAATACCCTGTGTCATCGTCAATGTGCAGCGAGGGGGCCCATCCACCGGCCTGCCCACCAGCGTGGGTCAGGGGGATGTCATGCAGGCACGCTGGGGAACACATGGTGACCATGGGATTATCGCCCTCACGGCGTCCAATCACCAGGATGTTTTCTCCATCACTGTTGATGCCTTCAATCTTGCCGAAACCTATCGTACTCCCGTCATTCTCCTCTTTGATGAGGTGGTGGGGCACATGCGTGAAAAAATTGTTATTCCCGAAGCGGGTGATCTCCCCATTGTCGAACGACTTCGAACTTCGGTCAAGGGGGGCATCGATTACCACCCCTACCTCCCCAGAGAAGATGGACGGCTTCCCATGTCGGATTTCGGGGGGGTCCATCGGTACAATGTCACGGGTCTTTATCATGACATGTGGGGATTTCCATCCACCAACCCCACCGTGGTCCAGGGGCTCCACCGGCATTTGAACGACAAGATTACCAACAACGTAAATCAGATCGCACGCTACAAAGAATACTATCTGGAGGATGCCGAATGCATCTTGATTTCTTACGGTTCGGCAGCCCGTTCAGCGCTCCACGTGGTGCAGGAAAGACGTCCGCGAGGTGAACGACTGGGTCTTTTGGAACTCCAGACGCTCTGGCCGTTTCCCTACCAGCTGGTGAAAGATAAATGTAGAAATGCCAAATACATCGTCGTTGTGGAACTGAACGCCGGCCAGATATTGAGAACCGTAAAAAGGGCCGTGGATGACCCCGAAAGAGTGTTCCTGGCCAACCGGGTCGACGGCGTATTCATCACCCCGATGGACATTCGAAATATTCTCAGGTATATACAGGGGAGGGGGGCTTAAGCCATGGCAATTAAAGATTATCTCCGGGAACGCTTTTTTCCTCATATGTGGTGTCCGGGCTGCGGCCACGGTATCGTTCTGAACAGCATGCTAAGGGCCATCGAACAGCTCGGCCTGAGCAAAAACGAAATCGTGATGGTCTCGGGTATCGGATGCTCCTCCAGAATATCCGGGTACGTCGATTTTCACACCCTGCACACCATTCACGGACGAGCCCTGGCCTTTGCAACCGGCGTCAAACTGGGGCTACCTGAGCTGAATGTGATTGTCCCCATGGGTGACGGTGACGCTCTGGCCATTGGCGGGAACCACTTTATTCACGCTGCCCGCCGAAATATCGACATCACGGCCATCGTAATGAACAACCGGATCTACGGCATGACCGGCGGGCAGTTCTCGCCCCTGTCAGGATGTGGGACAATGGCCACGACAGCCCCCTACGGCGTAATCGACCAGGATTTCGATGTGGCTGAGATTTCCAAGGCTGCCGGCGCCACCTTCGTTGCCAGGACAACCACCTACCATGCCCAGCAGATAACGGACATAATCAAGAAGTCCATCCTGCACGAAGGTTTTTCCGTAGTGGAAATCCTTACCCAATGCCCGACCTATTTCGGCCGGAAAAACAAGGGAGGATCGGCATCGGACATGATGGAACTATACAAGACGAACACCACTCCCATGGGTTCCAAAGCCAAACAGGAAAATCCAGACCTCATCGAGCGCGGCGTCCTGCACGAGGTGGAAGCTCCGGAGTACTGTAACGAATACGACAAGGTCATCGCATCGGCGATGAAAGGAAAATAACCATGGAACGATGCAGGATGGTCTTTTCAGGCTCGGGGGGACAGGGTGTCATCACGGCGGCTATTATTCTCGCCGAAGCGGCAGTCCTTTATGAAAAACTGACCGCTGTACAATCCCAGGCCTATGGCCCCGAGGCGCGGGGGGGAGCGACCCGTAGCGATGTTATTATTTCAGACACTATGATCAATTATCCCAAGGTTATCCAGCCGAATGTGCTGGTTTGTCTGACCCAGGAAGCTTATAATAAGTTTTATACCATCATCCGGCCCGGTGGTCTGCTGATTACCGACGCCCGATTCGTGAAGATTCAGCGAAAGGCCGATGCCAAGCAACGGGAAATACCCATCTACGCCACTGTCATGGAAAAAATCGGCAAACCCATCGTGTTCAACATCTGTATGCTGGGTACCCTTTTGACCCTGACAGAACTGGTCCAACCCGAATCGGTTATGAAGGTGATCAAAGCCCGCATACCGGAAAACTTCCTGGAACTCAATCAGAAAGCACTGGATATCGGTCTGAAGCTCGGTGAGACATACAAGGACAAGCATTAACTCGAACCACGGCATCTACATCCACATTCCCTTTTGCTTGAAAAAATGCGTCTACTGTGACTTCTACTCCCTGACAGACCTGACACTGCGACAGCCTTTTGTCGAGTCCCTCCTGAAAGAGATGACTCTGGTCAAGTCCCATAATGCCCTCAGTGATACCCTGTATTTCGGTGGGGGGACCCCCTCCGTTCTTACGCCGCATCAGATCGAGACACTCATGCAACAGGCTCGGAACCTTTTCACCATCACACCCGACGCTGAAATCACCATGGAGGTGAATCCGGGTACCGTTACCCAAAACTATCTGAATTTCCTGATGCAAATCGGGATCAACCGCATCAATATCGGCGTGCAATCGTTTTCACGTGACACCCTGGAATTCCTGGGACGAATCCATACACCGGGTGATGCCACCCAGGCCATTCAGCATGCACGGAAAGCCGGCTTTGACAATATCGGTCTCGATTTAATCTTCGGCATCCCCGGTCAAGATGCCTCCTCATGGCAGGATGACCTGAAAACCGCCCTGTCCTGGTCGCCCGAACATCTCTCCTGCTACATACTCACCTTTGAGAAAGGGACGCCCCTGGACCAAATGAGAAAAACCAACGCATTCAAGGTGCCACCTGAACAACACATTGCCGACCTCTTCCGGATCACCCAGAAGGTGTTAAACAACGCCGGTTATGAGCAATATGAAATTTCAAATTATGCCAAAATCAATATCAGCGGGCAGTCCCGGCAATCCCGGCATAACCGGAAATACTGGTCATTTGCACCTTACACGGGTCTGGGACCTTCGGCCCATTCCTATGCACCGCCTATCAGATACTGGAATGTCCGCGATGTGAGACTTTACACGGCCGCGCTCGCCCAGGGACGGTTGCCCATCGAAGAAAAGGAAAAGACCACGGCTGAGCAACAGATAACCGAAGCGATATACCTGGGGCTGCGTACGTCCGACGGCATCGACATGGCCCATTTTGAAAAAACATTTCATATGGCGTTCGATCAGCAGTACGGGGATATCCTGCCGGCGCTTTGCGAAGAGAATTTGATGATGCTGAAAAATGGCCGCTGTGTCTTGACGCCCGAGGGGATGCTGTTTCACGACAGCATTGTGTCCCGCCTGATCCAAGAATAAATAATGTGCAACTGTAGGTTGCATATTATTCATGCTTCATATTTAGAGGATAGCTATGACATTTCAATATAAAGATTATATTTCATGCGTCGTTGTGCGCGTTTGAGCATGAAAATTTATGTGGATAAGGCTTTGATAAGCACGCCTATATAAAATCTAGCATGACTGATGGGAGCCGCCATGTTCAGGCGGTGGTTGGCGAAGACGCTGCTCAAATCACTGTTGAGAATGACCCAGGGGTCGATCTCCATGGCGTGGTGGCATGACGCGATGGCGTGGTGCAGCACCTCCATGCCCCCTCTACGTTCCACCATGACACTAAAATCTTTCGCGATACCCTCTAAAATAGTGGCCATGGCACTTGCGACGCCTTGAGCATAGAAGAAATAGTCGTCGCCCTTAAAAAAACTGACAGCCGACCCATCCTCTTCCTGTGATTTAACCAGATTCTCATCACAGCTCCCCAGAAGATCCTGATAAGCCATCAACAGTGGAATCAAGTTGTCAGTCCGAGTATAAAACGACGCCCCCCCTCTTTCCAGTTTGTGAAAATAAGTCCGAAATTCCTTGAGGCTGGCCTTGTATTTAGACTCTGCAGAGGGGAGCCAGTACCGATCCGCCTTTATCATGAACCAGTTCATGCCGTTTTGGAGATTCCGATCAAACGAGGCGGTGCTGCCGGTCCTGGATATGCGTTCAGCGAGAATCACAGCGGTCCTGCGGGTCACTTCCAGAACCCCCAGTTGAAAATTGTTCACATTGTCGGTAACGTTCAGGATATCATTGGGCCGCCACCCATAAAATCTTTGATTCAGCTCATGATCGAGGGGCTGGATCACCGCATCCACAAAGGCCATGCCCACCACCGGAAAAGACGGTGTCTCTGGTTCATCTGCGCCATGACCTTGTGTGGCGTGCCCTGCCGCACTACCAGGTGCCGGTGCGTGCGCCGGAGCTGTTTTCTGCTCCGCTGGATGTTCGGCGTCTGCCGTTTGAGGCGCTGCCGCAGTTATCGGATTAACCGATGCTGTATGGGTATCCATTGTTTCATCTGTGCCATGGGCTTTGTTCGTGTCGCTTCCATGAACGGGCTTTTCCTGAACGGTCGGTCCGGTGTTCCGTAACAACAACGCGTCGGAATCTTCCGGTATTTTCACTTCATGATTGACCGACGGGGTCAGGTCGTCGGATGTTTGGTAAGAATCCTGAGGCAAAACAGCCTCCACCCCAACCTGATCATGCCCTTGGCGACCGGATGCGTCCGTTAACACCGGTTCAGATGGTTCAAAAAACCCGAAAGCAATTTTCAGCACAATGATTACCACAACGGCCAGGACAACACCTTTAAGCATGTGCCTGGTAATATAACCCTTGAGTCCACTATCATCGCTCGCGTTGTTAGGGATCTCTGCCATGGTAGGTTGTCTCCTTTTAACGTTGTTGTCTCAATTGCCGGCTGTCCCCCACCCGAAGGGTCACATGGTTGGCATCAAAATATTCCAGCAGCGGGATAACGTATTTCCGTGACGCCTGGGTCATTTCTTTGAACTGGGGTGTGGTAATTTCACCATGCGTCTGAAGATAGGCAATCAATTTCTCCTTCAGTCCATTCATGGGTTCAGTATGAAAATAGAGGTCTTCCTTGGCCTTGATAAGAACACCCTCCGCCACCAGAATCATCAAGACATCCTTTGCATGTGGCAAATCATAATTTAGGGTGTTTACGACTTCTTTGAAATAGGGAGGCTGCAGACCATTTTCCAGGTAGATACCTGATATTTTTTTCTTCATATCGGTCTGGTCTTCTCCCAGCGAGACCTTGTGGGTTGTCAACTTGACGGAATCTCCCTCCTGGGCGATGATTTTGTCGGCGGTCATCTGATTCAGCGCCATGGTGAATGCTCTGGTTCCAACAGTTACCGGAAGTTTCGACTTCAGTTCCTCTTTGGACATGCCTGTTTTTAAGAGGTTTTTATCGTGATATGCCTGAAGATGCATCGCCATGTCTTTCTGGAGGCCCTCAAAACCAGCCTTATGTACAAACAACCGCTGATCCTTATCGATCTGGATGACATCCTTCCTTGAAAGCATGGCCTGGAGATATTTATCCAATGGCTTCTCAGACAGGTTGGTCATAATCATAAGTGCTGAAAAGGAGACCCCCCTGACCCCCGCAGCCATAACATGGTAGGCGATGACATCTTCCAGGTCATCGCTTATGAGGCGTTTCAGTCCCTCGACGACCTCGGGCCGAAAACGTTTGTGCTTTTCCGGGGCCGGATTGAGCACCTGGCCTCCGCCGATTGTTCTGACGGGAGAATAGCTTCGTAACACAAACCGATCGTCCCGCACCACGGCCACAGGTACGTCCAGACGTATCTGGGCTACCGTGTCTTCACCAGGTCGCAGGCCCTCCTGTTCCAGCAGGATCAGGTTTCCCATAATTTCACTGGTGCCGGTGTGAAGCCTGACACGGCTGCGGTTCTTGATCTTTTTTTTATTGCTCTCAAGATAATGCAGGGAGACATCCACCATGTAACTAGGCAGCAAAGCATTGGCCGTGGAAAGCACTTGTCCTCTTTCGATGGACGCCTTTTCAAGGCCCTGAAAATTAATGGCCGTCCGCATACCCGAATGGGCTGCTTCCACGGATTCTCCATGAACCTGGATTCCCCTGACTTTGGATGGAATACCCGAGGGATAGATCATGACGTTATCCCCTACTTTGACCTTGCCGGACATGAGAGAACCGGTGATAACCGTACCGAATCCTTTCATGGTAAAGACCCTGTCCACCGGCAGACGGAACAGATTGGACGAAGAGCGCTCCGGAATCTGACCGCTCAGGTCATCCAGAGCCGCCACGAAGGTGTCAATGCCTTCTCCGTTGGCCGATGACACAGGGACGATGGATTTGTCTTCCAGGAAGGTTCCCGCTACGAATTCGCGGATATCCTCCTCCACCAACTCCAGCCACTCCTCGTCGATCATATCGATCTTGGTAAGCGCAACAAGACCGTGCTCGACCCCCAGAAGTGAACATATCTCCATATGCTCCCGGGTTTGTGGCATGACCCCTTCGTCCGCCGCGATAACCATGACCACCATATCGATTCCCGTGGCCCCGGCCACCATGTTTTTCACAAATTTTTCATGGCCGGGGACATCCACAATCCCCAGGTGTCTGCCGCTGGGCAAATCCAGGGAAGCAAATCCGAGTTCGATAGTAATGCCCCGCAGCTGCTCTTCCTTGAGTCGATCCGTATTGGTACCGGTAACAGCCTTGATAAGGCTGGTTTTACCGTGATC
>QMMS01000123.1 GCA_003647375.1 Deltaproteobacteria bacterium | reverse complement strand
TCCTTGACCGACCGAAAGTGCAAACTGAGGAAAACCAACACCGGATATAAGCAGATGAAATTTTTTAAAAGCAAAGAGAATCGCGGCAATTTAATGGTATGTTACCAAGATACTGATGTTGCCAAAGCAACCTTAAAGCTATCCCAAAAATATGCCAAAGAGTGGCATGTTGCCATAGATGTCGTTTCCACCTTTAAAAGAGAAGAACCGCTGGCGATACCCGAAGTAAAAAGGATGGAGGATGAGTTTCAGTTTCAGATTAAGGAACAATTCATAAATAGCGATATCCCGTATCATGCGCACTTGCTTGTGGATATCTATTCATCCGGAGAACAACTTGTGAAGTTTTCTGAGGGAAAAGACTATGAATTCATTTTTATCGGGATATCGAAAAGATCAAAGGTCGGTAAGCTTTTGTTCGGGTCCACAGCGCAGTATATTATTTTAAATGCACCTTTTCCGGTAATAACTGTTAACGGATTAGGCCGATAGATTCGGATCCTTTCCGCGCAAAAGTTGTTTCTCTGCAGAGGTTATTTTTCTTTACCCGCCTTAATTTTTACAATCACCCCATAATTTGTCAGGTTAGGATTGCTTTCTCTGAATTAAATGTATATGAAGCAGCATTTGAGGTATTATTCTATTATCTCAGAATTGACCGAGCTCGCGGTAACCGTGTGCACGTGAACGTTTCACGGGTAACAACAGATACGATTTTCCATTAAAAGGAAATACTATCATGGACTCGTTCGATACGGCATTTCATTCTCCACATCTCCGAATCTTATCCGATAATCAGATCCGAAATATTTACCAGGCAACACTGGCTTGTTTGCAACGAACCGGCGTTGAGGTTCGTAATCAGGAAGCGAGACAGCTTCTGCACGATGCCGGCGCTAAAATCGAAGGTCATCGTGTACGTATCCCTTCTCAAATTATTGAATCCACACTGGCCGACACACCCAAAGCTTTTACGATATTCGGGCAAAAACAAAAATGGAACATGTCTATTGACTCGGAGCACGTCAGATTCGGACCAGGACCGACCTGTACTTATTTCATGGATCCAGATACCGGGAAAAAACGTAAAACCCAAAACAGCGACCCGGCCCTGACTGCTCGGGTTTGTGACGCTTTGGACAACATCGATTATGTCATGTCCCTGGGGCTGATAGACAACGTCAGATCCTCTTTGGCATCTGTTTATGAATTTGGGCAAATGATTACCCATACAGGTAAGCCGCTTCTTGGCTGGGCATTTAAGAAAGACCATCTCGAAGACATCTATAAAATTGCCTCTGCCGTTTCAGGAAGTGAGGAGAAGTTTCAGCGGCGGCCTAATTTCGGCTTCTTTTCTACCTGGCAGGCGCCTTTGACGCACACCGATGAAGATCTGAACAACTGTTTGTGGGCTGTGGAGAAGAACATACCGATCATTTATATGGGTGGCGGTGTGGCCGGGTTGAGTGCGCCTGTCACCGGAGCCGGCCTCCTGGTTTCCAACTTGGTCTGCATGCTCAGCGGCCTGGCGATATTTCAGCTCAAGAAACCTGGCGCGCCCGTCTGTCTCGGGGCGATTCCAACACCCATGGATCTTCGAACGGCACGTGTGGCCTATGGCGGACCCGAAACGAGTCTATACTCTGCAGCAATTTCGGAGGTCACCCAATTTCTGGGCTTTCCGTTTATGGGGACCGCCGGTGCTTCGGAGGCCAAGGAAATAGATCTTCAGGCTGCCATCGAAAGTACGATACAGGTAATCCTGTCCCAGTTGAGCAAGGCAAATATGGTGCATGATGTTGGATTTCTCGACTGTGCCGATATCGGTTCACTGGAAATGCTGGTGATGATTGATGAGATTATTTCCCAGGCAAAGCGGATTGCCAGGGGTATTGAGGTCACCGAGGAGACCTTGATGCTTGATCTCATCGATGAAATTGGACCCGGTGGCAGTTTTATTGCAACCCCGGAAACAGTCAAGCGATGCCGGGAAGAAATCTATATATCCGACCTGATGGATCGAAGCGCATGGGATACCTGGCAAGAAAATGGCGCAGGGACCATGCTGGACCGCGTACAAAAAAAACTTGCCGACATTCTATCCCGGCCGCCATCGATTCAACTGTCCAGTGAAGTCCTTGATCGTATATCAGGGGTAATCCAGGCGGCTGAACAAAGAGAAAGTGCTTTCGTGTTCGAAAAAACAGGATAAGAAGGAGAGTGCCGTGTTTTCGTATCGTGATAGGGGCATTAAAAAAATCAGGGCACGCAGAGATCACCGAGGTTATGGTATGGGACTAGGCATCATTATTCTGGACGATGTATATCCTGGGTTTCCCGGTGATGTTCGAAATGCCAGCGCCTACCCATTTCCCATTCAATTCGAAATTGCTGAAGAGGTCGATATCAAAGCGCTGGTGGTGGAAAAAGATAAGACGCCCTGCTTGGAACCGATCCAGAGAGCTGCTAAAAAACTGGAACGAATGGGCTGCCGGGCTATCGCCGCTGAGTGTGGCTATTTTGCTTTTTTTCAGAAGGAAATCGCCGGACACGTGGATGTGCCGGTTTTCATGTCCAGCCTTTTGCAGGTTCCCTGGGCACAGCAACTCGTGGGCCCTGACAAGGTCGTAGGGATTCTGGTGGCCGAGAAGATGTATCTTACCGATGCACACCTTTCAGCAGTTAATGTCGCGATTGGCAGCAACTATGTGATTGCCGGGGCTGAAGATGATTACGACTGTCCTGAATTCGAACACCTTTGGAGCCAGTCGAATCGCACGGACCCACCGGGAGCCAATTATGAAAAAGCGGCATCAGATTTTATTGCTGCAGGTGTCGACTTTTATCGAAGTCATCCCAAAATGGGCGCCATGGTACTGGAATGCACGGGATTTCCCCCTTTTGCCAGGGCACTTCAGCGTGAAATCGATATTCCTCTGTTCAGCTGGGGAACGCTTCTGGATTTTGCCTACAGCATCACCGTTCACCGTGATTATTACGGGCATGTCTAATTTGGATTTGCCGTTGTTTTGCCAAGAGAATTAGCAGGTTTTATGAAAGTAAATGTCGGGAATAGGCACGATTTGGCGGGCATCCTCAATCAGGGTAGACCCTTTGTCAAAATGCACGGTCTTAGAAACGATTTCATTATCGTCGACGCTCGCCACGCTGCCTACCGGCCAGGCGTCCAGGAGGTTGAGAGGATTTGTGACCGACATGAAGGAATTGGTGCAGACGAGCTGTTGATTGTGGAGCCCGCGAGGTTCAAAACGGATGAGTACTATGCGTTTGTGCGAATAGTGAACCCGGATGGTCGTGAAGTCGAGGCATGTGGCAATGCAACGCGGTGTGTGGCCTGGTTGTTCATGCAGGAAAGCGGCATGAACCAAGTAACCATCGAAACTATGGGCGGGGCGCTCACATGTCAAGGGAGGGGTCAAAAACAGATTAACGTCAACATGGGATCTCTGCGTACCCGCTGGCATGATATACCGTTAGCGCGTGAAATGGATACCCTGCATCTGAATATATCGGCTGGCCCCCTTCGTGATCCGGTCGGGATGAATGTAGGCAATCCACATGCTGTCTTTTTTGTGGATGACCTATCGACAGTCGACTTGCGGCAGTGGGGGCAAACGCTTCAGAAGCACTCCCTATTTCCTGAAGAAGCCAACATTGGTGTTGCCCAGGTCTTGGACGACACGACCCTCGCCCTGTCCGTGTGGGAACGGCCGGGCAGTTTAACCACCGCTTGTGGTACGGGCGCCTGTGCAGCCGTGGGTGCTGCATACCGTCGTGGGCTTGTCACAGAAAAAAGGATAAAGGTCAAGATGCCGGCAGGACCTGTCGACATCGAGCTTCTGGACGATGGAACAGTCGAGATGACGGGCCCCGTGGAGGTCTGCTATACAGGTTTTCTACCGGCCGATTAGCCGGTTTGATCGTAATCAACCAATCGTCGGTTGCAAAGGAGCATGGAAATTCAATGAATTCAACCGAGCGAATGCAAGCAGCTATCCGGATGCAACCGGTGGACCGGATTCCCAATGCGCCATTCTACGAAGCCCCCATTTGTCGCTATTTCGGATCTTCTTTCAGGGATGCGCTCCTGGGGGGGGCGGCCATGGTGGACACCCATTTGCAGGCCATCGACACCTATCAATTTGATTGGGTCATGGTTGGCATGAGCTTTATCGGCGGCATTATTCCTGAAGCTCTGGGGTGTGATGTCACCTATCCTGAAAATGAGTTCCCAAAGATCGAACGGACAGCGGTCCACTCGATCGACGATATCGAACGGATTGCCGGACAACAGGTCAACAACAAAAAAATGGATCAATTTCTGGACGGTATTTCCATGTTGAAAGAGCGACTGGCGGGCGATGTTCCCATTGCGTGTGAATATATTTCACCATTTACGATTGCCACCCGTTTGAGAGGGACCAATGAAATCATGGCCGATTTTTACCAGGAGCCCATGTTGATACAAAAACTTCAGGAAGTGTTGGTGCCTATCGACATCGCTATGGGTAAAGCCCTTGCTGACGCGGGCGTGGAATACATTTTTTATGGAGCGGACATGGAATGCCCTCTGCTGATATCCCCGGAGCACTATCGGTCGTTCATCCACGAACCTACCAGCACAGTCGTCAATGCGCTGGCCGAACAGGGTGCCATGGTTCTGCCCCACATGTGTGGCCCCATTGTCAAAACCGGTATCGTGGAGATGCTTCTTGAAATGACGATTGCCGGCATTATGCCCGGCAATATTACACAGGATTCGGTTCTGCCCCTGAGAGAGCTCAAAGAAAAAGTTGGAGATCGGGTGGCAATTTTCGACAATTTAAATCCGAATGGATCTTTTCTGACGGGTACGGCTCAGGCAGTAGCAGCGGAGACGAAACAGCATCTGGAAGCTGCTAGAGGATGGGCCGGGTATCTTTTTTCAACCGCGGGGACCACATCTCCCAACACTCCCAGGGAGAATTTTGATGCCATGAACCACGAGGTCACCCATTTCCCATGGGAAGATACAGCCGGGTGAGCAGCCGGACAAGCCGAGGAATGTCCAAGAGCAATACCGCTCCACTCATTTTCAGCACAGGAGAAACAGGAGCATGAATAGAGCCATCATCAGTTTCGAACGGTCAACGCTTGACAATATCCACCAATATTCCCTGGATCTACTATCGGATACCGGTATCCGATTCCCGAACCAGAAAGCCCTCGACATTTTTTTGGACCGGGGATTTAAAGTCGATGGCGAAACCGTCTACTTTGATAGGGAAAGCATTGAAACAGCCCTTGAAACGGTACCGGAAGCATTTACCATCGAGGCCAGAAACCCTGAAAAGAGTATCACCATTGGTGGAGATCTGTATCGAACGGCACCCGGATATGGACCCCCCTTCATTATCGAATCCTCCGGCGAAAAACGCCACGCATTGCTGGCAGACGCGCATCTGTTTTATAAGCTTGTTCACACGTCCAAGTATTTAGATTTCAACAGCTCTCTGGTGGTTCAACCCCATGATGTTCCGGCGGAACAGGCGCACCTGGATCTTCTCCTGGCAGCCATGACATTGACCGATAAACCCATCATGGGAAGTTCTACTTCGGAACGGGCGGCCGTGGATACGGTTCAGATGGCGCAAATCGTCTGGGGAGCCTTAAAACAGCCCGTCATGATATCTTTGATTAATTCCCTGTCACCCCTTCAATATGCAACAGAAATGATTGATGCCATGATGGTGTTTGCATCTTCAGGCCAGCCGGTCATCATTCATTCAGCCTGTACACTCGGCACTACAGGGCCCGTTACGATTCCGGGATCGCTGGTAATTTCGAATGCCACTAACCTGGCAGGTATCTGCCTGGCGCAACTTATCAGACCGGGGACACCGGTTGTGTACGGTCTGGGCGGCAACCCGACGGACATGCGAACAGGCGGTTATGTCAACGGCTCACCAGAGGATGTAAAGCATGTTGCTATCTCTCCTGCCATGGGTCGGTATTATGGGATACCCAGCCGCAGCCAGGGTGCCTTGACTGAGTCCTTCAGTCTTGACTATCAGGCCGGCATGGAATCCGCAATGATGCTGACAGCGGCTGCCATCAGTGGCGCCCATGTGGGGCTGCATGCCTGTGGCACCTATGGCTCGATGCTGGCCATGAGTTTCGAAAAATTCATCGCCGATGAAGAGCTTTGCGGTGCCGTAAAAAAGGTCATTAAGCCGGTGTCCTTTAAAGAAGACACCTTTGCCCTGGATCTTATCCGCAAGTTGGCTGTATCCGGAAGCTATCTAACTGAAGACCACACCCTGCAGCGGTGTCGAAGCGAATTTTTCCTGCCCAAGCTCAATATTCGAACCGAGTATGACAACTGGCGACAAATGGAAAACCGAGAGATGGTTGCCAGGGCTTCTCAGTGTATCAAAGATCGGGTTGAAGCATATCAAAAGCCGGAGATCGATACGTCAACCACTATAGCACTAGAACAATACATTGATTCACAGCGATAACGAGAAGGATTTGCGGCAACACCCGATGATCACATAGATATTTTGTGGATGATGGTTTTCCAAAAGGAGGTGCATGATGGCTCTCGGATCTCATCGTAGCGAAAACTTTTTAAAATACCTGGACAGCGAAACGAATGCGCTGCAGGAAAGCGGTCTCTACAAGGCCGAATACGGAATCACCTCACCCCAGCAGGTGGAAATTACCATCGAAGATGGGAAAAAATATATCAACCTCTGTGCCAACAACTATCTCGGCCTCGCCAACCATCCCGAGTTGGTCAAGGCGGCGCAGGACGGTGCAGGACGATACGGGTTTGGCATGGCTTCCGTGCGGTTTATCTGTGGCACACAGTCGCTCCACAACGAGCTGGAGGCCCGCTTGAGTCGATTTCTTGGAACTGCGGACACTATTCTTTACTCCTCTTGTTTTGATGCCAATGGTGGTCTATTTGAAACAATTCTTGGTGTTGAGGATGTGGTTATTTCCGATGAATTGAATCATGCATCCATCATCGATGGTATCCGGTTATGTAAAGCCAGGCGTTTCCGATATAAGAACAACGACATGGCGGATCTTGAAACCAAACTTCGGGAAGCAGATACCGCCGGTGCCCGCTTCAAACTGATTGCCACCGATGGTGTTTTTTCCATGGACGGCATTATTGCAAATTTAAAGGGTGTTTGTAATCTTGCGGACCGATACGGTGCGCTGGTCATGGTGGATGATTCTCATGCGGTGGGCTTTATCGGCAAAAATGGCCGTGGCACACCGGAAGCATGCGATGTCGAAGGTCGAATCGACATCCTGACCGGCACCCTGGGAAAGGCCTTGGGGGGTGCTTCCGGGGGATATACCAGCGGGAGAAAGGAGCTTGTTACCTGGCTACGTCAGCGATCGCGACCTTACCTGTTTTCCAACACCCTGGCACCTATGATTGCAGCGGCTTCGTTAAAAGTGCTGGACTTGCTGGAGGAAAGTGATGAGCTTCGCACAAACCTGATAAAAAACAATCAGTACTTCAGGACAGAAATGGAAAACCTGGGTTTTGACCTGGTGCCGGGAGAGCATCCCATCATTCCGGTCATGCTTGGCGATGCCAAGCTCGCATCGGAAATGGCCGGACGAATGCTGGAAGAAGGTATCTATGTCACCAGCTTCAGCTATCCGGTTGTCCCAGAGGGCAGCGCCCGCATTCGGACACAGATGTCAGCCGCTCATGAGAAGCACCATCTGGACAAGGCCATTGCAGCCTTTGCAAAAGTGGGCAGAGATTTGGGTGTGATTTTGTAACTGGAGGCAATCAGGAAAAGTGATTTTAAACTGGTTTAGTGATTGAGTTTTAGAAAAAGCTATTTTATAGAGGCTTCTAGTAAAAATAAAAAGGTTCGACAAACCCATAAAGGAGAAATCTAATCATGAACGATCTGTATGAGAAGATGGCCCAAGAGTTGATTACAGGAAATGAAGCCGAAGTCAAGAAACTGACCCAGGAAGCCTTGGACAAGGGAGCTGATCCGAAGGATGTTCTAGACAATGGATTGTTGGCAGGCATGGAAGTTGTGGGAAAACGTTTCAAGGCCGGTGACATGTTTATTCCGGAAGTATTGCTCTGCGCCAGAACCATGCATGCTGCCATGGACATCCTCAAGCCCCTTCTGTCAGATGCCGATGCTGCCGGGGCAGGTACTGTCATTATCGGAACGGTTGAGGGAGACCTTCATGATATTGGGAAAAACTTGGTAGCTATGATGCTCCAGGGTGCCGGATTCAAGGTCATCGATCTGGGTGTAAATATCAAGCCCCAGGGGTTTGTCGATGCCGTCAAAGAACACAATCCCAATATCCTTGGCATGTCGGCACTGTTGACCACCACCATGCCCAAGATGGAGGAAACCATCACGGCACTCAAGGAAGCCGGGATCCGCGACCAGGTGAAAATTATGGCTGGTGGCGCGCCTGTAACCCAGGACTTTATCGAAAAAATCGGTGCGGATGCCTATGGCGCTAACGCTGCATCTGCCTCTGAAAACGCAAAAGCGCTTCTTGCTTAATCGTTTTCTTGCATTAAAACGATGATTACTCTTCTTGATTATGGCGCTGGTAATGTCCGAAGCGTTATCAACGCCATAGAAAAACTGGGCGAAACCGTCCGGGTTGCTAAAAACGGCCAGGAGATTCTCGCGGCCGAGAAGCTCGTGTTCCCCGGTGTGGGCAATTTCGGAAACATGATCCATATATTGAATCAGAAACAATATATGGATCCTCTGAAAACCTACCTGCAAAGCAACCGACCCTTTTTGGGTATATGCCTGGGCCTTCATGCTCTGTTTGAAGAGAGCGAGGAGGCTCCCGGTTTAAAAGGGCTCGGTATTCTCAAAGGATGTGCCCGTCGATTTCGTGTGAAACGATCCATCCCTCATATCGGATGGAACGGTATAAAGGTGAAACAGCCGTCCATCCTGTTCAACGATTTAAGCGGTGATGAAAAGTTTTATTTTGTTCATTCCTACTACGTCGATCCCACCGATGCATCGGTTGTCATGACAACCACTGACTATGGTATCGAATTTGTCAGTGGTATCCAGACGGGCAACATTCTTGCCACCCAGTTCCATCCGGAAAAGAGCGGTTCTACGGGACTTGCACTCTTAGAAAATTTCATTCAAAAAGACAGAGAACCGGTATCGCCGGTCATCCGGCCGGGGGAGACAAAACTTGCCAAGCGGATTATCGCCTGCCTGGATGTTCGATCCAATGACCGGGGCGATCTGGTGGTGACCAAGGGAGACCGGTATGACGTACGCGAAGAGGGTGCCGTCAGAAATCTCGGCAAGCCGGTGGAACTGGCCCAGCGCTATTACAATGAAGGCGCCGACGAAATCACGTTTTTAAACATTACAGGGTTTCGGGATTTCCCTCTTGAAGATATGCCCATGCTCCATGTGTTGAAACAGACCTCCAAAACGGTTTTTGTGCCGTTGACCATCGGAGGCGGTATCCGGGACTATACGGATAAAGACGGCCGGCAATCTTCGCCGCTGGAAGTTGCCGAAGAGTATTTCAGGTCAGGCGCCGATAAAATATCCATTGGAAGTGATGCCGTGACTATTGCCGAGGCCTATCTGGAAACAGGCAAAAAGACGGGTGAAAGTTCCATAGAGCAGATTTCAAAGGTATATGGCAACCAGGCGGTGGTCATTTCCATCGACCCGAGGCGTGTGTATGTTCATACGCCCGATGCTGTGCGCCATCCTGTGGTCGAAACCCGAATCCCTGGTCCGGAAGGTGAGACTTTCTGCTGGTTTCAATGCACCGTTAAAGGCGGAAGAGAAGGCCGGGACCTGGATGCCGTGACTCTGGCCAGGGTGTGTGAAACGCTGGGGGCTGGCGAAATACTGCTCAACTGTATTGACAGGGATGGTACCAATATCGGCTTTGATGTCGAGTTGATCAATGCGGTAAAGCATGCCGTAACCATTCCGGTCATTGCATCGAGCGGTGCCGGATGCGTCGAACATTTCCAGGAGGTGTTCGAGGAAACAGATGTGGAATCAGCCTTGGCGGCAGGTATTTTTCATCGAAGGGAAGTTCCCATTTCCGAGGTAAAAAGTTTTCTAACGGGCAAAATGGAAATCCGTCCTTGCTCCAACCTTTAGCCAGACAAAGCGCATCTGACATTCAAGCAAAACAATTTCTTGACATTTCGCCATCAATTCCTTACCTTAAAGTAAGATAGCATATATAGTAAGGGGGGTATTATGGCATTAGCGACGCTTACCACAAAAGGACAGGTCACAATTCCAAAAGTAATAAGAGATTTTCTGAAATTAAATACCGGCGATAAGATTGAAATCGTTGTTACAGAAAAAAGAGAGGCCATAATCAGACCGGTCTCTAAAAAGGTGGATGACACTTTCTGTAAATTACAAAAGCCAGGTAGAAAAGCTGTATCTGTTGAGGCTATGAACCAGGCAATCAGAAATCGAATGAAGGATAAATTCAAATGAAGGCCATAGATACAAATATCTTGGTGCGATTTTTAACCGGGGATGATGATCTACAAGCCAACAAAGTTTATTCAATTTTCAAAAAAGCTGAATCAGAAAAAATAGAACTATTTGTTCCCTTGCTTGTGGTTTTAGAAATGATTTGGGTCTTAGAATCTGTTTATGAAATATCAAGGGCGGAAATTTTAGACGCCATAGGCGATCTTTTATTAATGCCAATTTTTAAATTTGACCAGCAGCCGACGATACCACAGCTTATCCAGTCCGCAAAAGGTAATAAATATGATCTTTCTGATCTGCTGATTGCACATTCTGCCAAAATAAATGGCTGCGAGGCTGTTCTTACTTTCGATAAGAAAGCCTCAAAGTTCAATCTATTCGAACTCGTAAAATCAAGTTAAACTATCCAAAAAAATGTTTACAGGTTATCTGTAAAACTCAAGTTACGGTACGGAAACCTTCTGTTCCTTTATGAATAACGGTCTGAGTTGATAGAGTAGATACACTGATATCTTTCAATTTGAAATGGCTAAAATTTATTGGCTTACCAGCAAAAGACCATGATATCTGTATTGGAAATGACGGTGGCCTGCTTGGTGATACTGTCAAGATGGACGAATGTCTGGGGGAACGACATATATGGTATCAAGTATCACAGGTCCCCAGATTTTTCTAAAATAGAACTATCACAACCTTTGTGGCTTATGAATCCTTAAATCTTGGAAGGTCAAAATCCGCAAAATGATGATTCCGACGCATACAAGATGTAGTATTCTGATGAATTCAACGACAAAGCATAGATTTGCTTCCAAAGTCAAAAAAATGCATGAGCAAATCCATTCACTAAATTTTCGTAACTGTTCAGGGGGTTCAACTAGTAATTTGATGTGATCCACCGTAAATCAGGTGTTTGATCTTTGAAATAGGCGTCGATAGCATCAGCAAGAATTGGAAACACCGGCAAGGATCTCATGCG
>QMMS01000122.1 GCA_003647375.1 Deltaproteobacteria bacterium | reverse complement strand
TGAAGTTCTCCGGCTTTCCCGCAGGGTAAACAACATGGCAAAAAAGACACCATCCTTGGAATTCACCTGGGGGAATATCCAGGCAATGGCGCTATTCCTACGATATTGCATATAATAACAACTTATTATCTATGATTTGCCATGTTGTTTATGCAACTATAGGGTAATTATCGGAAAGCCAATTGGTTAATTGTGCGATGTTGCTGATGTTATTTGAAATCAGAACATCGATGATGTCGGTGCCTACGATACATACCACCGGATGGTTCTGTTTCCTGAATGCTTCATAAGCCTGTTGCGTTACAACCGATGTCGTCACAAGCACACCAAAGCGCCGGCTTTCCAACCGGGAGAGCATCTTCAATATTTCTTTTACTCCGATCGATTTACGTTTGCGGCTCCCGATACCGGGGTTATAGCATTTGGCTTCCACAAGAAACCCCAGATGAACCGGGTCGGAATCGATGCCCAATCGAAAATGTCCGGTGATGCCATATGCTCCGCCAGATGGATGACGCCTGACACGCCCCAGGGTAATTTTTGAATCAGTTCGGGCATAAATGTCAGCGGCAAAGTGCAGGAATTGATACGGCTCCGAAGAAAAATAACGGTAAAGTTTGAAGAGCATGGCTTTGCGGAGATCGTCCGTTGGCAGTTGCATGCCTGGCGATCGAACACCCAAGCGGTGCTCCTGTTGAAGGGGTCGATAAAGACCGCTTTTATGCCACATCTTCCAGACAATCGGCCGGTGTGGTGAATCTTTTCTGCTGGTTTCCAGATCATCGATCCAAGCCCTTTTAATCACCGGAATGTCCAGAAGTGTGAATGTAGCGCGGTAGTTCCAAAAAGGTTTGGATTCGAATCGTTTCTGCTTACGGGTTAGGTCGTCCGACGGTTTTAAACCAGGCGATCCAGGCGCACAGAGTCCAAGGAATCGAATTGATCGGGGGCTGGCTTTGTTGGGATGCTTGCTGAACAGAAAGATCGGGGGAACATGGCATCTGGGATCTTTACTGCTGTGGAGATTTTTAAATAGTTTCCTCAGGATCAAATTCCCATGCTTGGGCGTGTCATGGATACCATGGCCAGGGGATCTGTTGTCACCATAACAGGCAATCGTTCCTGATTCGGGGTCTATTGTATCGAGCCATTGCCGGTTGTCTGTGTTGATGGTTATGATGAGGTAATTCAGGCTTTCAACAGATCCGCAATAACGAAAGCCGCCGGAATTGCCGCCTTTCAGCAATCTCGCAAGCGGATCATCAGAGATGTTGCCGTTGCCGCCACCTTCATAAACGGCTCCTGCCGTCAGATGGATGTCTTTCAATTGTGGAAAGGGTATGGTGATTACTTTTTTATTCATTATCGGAAACCTGGTCTTCTATTCCAGGCCGGAGAAATATGCCTGTGACGATGCCAATACTGGTTAAAATTCGAAGCACGAATATCGAAATTCGAAACAATATCCAATGATCCAAATCCGAAAGTTCAAAACAAAGCACAGCATGCTTAGGCCGGCATACAGGAGCACATGGGTTATGTTTGGGTCATTTGAGCATTTGATATTTGAATTTGTTTCGAATTTCGATATTCGGATTTAGGATTTATTGCAGCCGAATATGTAAAACGATAAACCCTTACAGGGTATGAACAGTGCCGGGTTCTTTGGCCCCGGGTATCTATTTTCTTAAACGACTATCCAGAAGGCAAACCAGCATGAAAGGTAGTTCATAGAGAAATTCTATGATAAACCCCAGTATGGGCGTGATCAGAAGGAGAGGCAGCTTGAAAACGAGAAAAAAAGCCTGGGACTCTATTCTTCTGTTTTTACCGGTCGATAGCCTGTCTTTCATGATAACATTATCCAATTTTCTAAACCGGTTGTCCACTAAGATCAAGTAATGCATACATAACATAGTTGTAATGGAGAATCCATACCGGTTCTTCGATAAAATTGAACTATCTGTCGTTCGCAATTGATGGACAATTATACCAAAAAGCAGTATAGTCATCAAATTGTTACACGATCTTATTGAGAAGTGGGCTTTGCAAGACAATGGATGAGAAGCTTCAAGTAGATATCGGTAGGGGGCTCCTGCTAAAGAACCCGGTGATGACAGCATCGGGAACATTTGGTTACGGCAGTGAGTATAACGAATTCGTCGATTTGAACCACTTGGGGGGGATTGTTGTCAAGGGCCTGTCATTGAAACCTTCAAAAGGAAACCCGCCACCGAGAATCGTGGAAACCCCAAGCGGCATGCTGAACGCAATCGGTCTGGAAAACGTCGGTATCGACGCATTCATCTCCGAGAAACTACCTTTTCTGAAACAATTCCAGACACCGGTCATTACCAATATTTATGGCAGGGACATGGACGAATACGCAGCCCTGGCCTTACGCGTGGAAGAAACAGAGGGGATTGCCGGTGTGGAGGTCAACATTTCCTGCCCGAACGTCAAGCTCGGAGGTATCGCCTTTGGTGCCGACCCTGATTCTGCTCATCGGGTTGTCCAGGCCGTAAGGAATCAAACCACCAAGCATGTAATGGTGAAACTGTCACCCAATGTCACCGATATTGTTGAAATTGCCAGTGGTGTGGAAGATGCCGGCGCTGATTCGCTATCCTTGATCAACACCCTTACGGGAATGGCCGTGGATATCGATACCTGCCGCCCAAAGTTGGCCAACATTACCGGTGGTCTCTCCGGTCCGGCCATAAAACCTATTGCTTTACGAATGGTCTGGCAGGTTGCCCAAAAGGTCAGTATCCCGGTGATCGGCGTTGGCGGCATCATGACGACTCAGGATGCCCTGGAATTTCTCATGGTGGGGGCTACGGCAGTCCAGGTGGGAACGGCCAATTTTGTCAACCCCCGGGCAACCATGGAGATCGTGACTGGGTTGGAGGGATTTGCTGAACAGAGGAAACTTGACAGTATTGTGGCCATCGTTGGTGCTATCAATAAAAACTTATAACGATTTTATAGAAGGGGAAAGGATGCAAAGATGAAACGATATTTGTTCTGTTTAATCTGCCTGTTGCTGATTATCGGGGGTAGGGCGTTGGCAGAAGAAGCCGATGCCATTGTTGGTGAATGGTACACCAAGGACAACAAGGCGCTCGTGCAGGTTTACAAAGCTGATAATGTATACAGCGGCAAGATTGTCTGGCTCAAGGAGCCGAAAAATGATGATGGTTCCGAAAAGCTGGATACCAACAACCCTGACGAGTCCAAACAGGGCAACCCTATTATTGGACTGAATCTGGTGAACGGGTTTGTCTACAAAGGAAAAAACAAGTGGGCAGAAGGGACGATTTATGATCCCGACAACGGCAAGACTTATTCCTGTAAGATGAAATTGAATGAAGATAATACGTTGAAAGTGCGTGGGTATATCGGTATATCCTTGATCGGGAGAACACAGGTGTGGACGCGAAAATAAATTCGCGGAGCGAATTGTCTGATGCGGCGTTGCCGCTATAAAGTCCTATTAATGACAATCGCTCAAATTAGTCCCTTAACTGTAAAGTTTGTGTATTTTGTGGTTAAAAACAATAAAAGCAATCACGAAAACACGAAATTTGAAAAACACGAAAAATTTCATGGTCTTTTTCGTGGTTTCGTACTTTCGTGTTTTCGTGATAAAAGATTTTTTCCTTTTCCGGTTTGTCCGGGCTGGGATAAAGATATATTGGTTTGCAACCCAAAAACTTTAAAAGGAGCACATCATGATGAGAAAAATTTTGGTTTTGGTGACAATGCTGGTTTTTATTGTGGGGATGGGGTCTGTAGGTTTTGCAGGGGACATGGAAATCCTGGGGGTGACCTTTCCAGGAGAAAAGGTAATCGAGGGCAAAACACTGAAACTGAACGGAGTTGCCTACCGGAAGGCGCTGGTTTTTGTAAAAGTGTATGTCACAGGCCTTTATCTGGAAAACCCGACTAACGACGCTGATGAGGTGATCAATTCCGAGCAGGTGAAGTATCTCCTCACCCACTATCTCACTAGTAAGGCAACCGCCAAGAAACTCCAGGCAGGTGTTGTGGAGGCCATGGCAAAGTGTAATTCACCGGAACTCATGGCTGCTCACCAGGCCGATGTCGACCTATATGCGTCTTGGATGGACAAAGACATGGCTCCCGGTTTAACAGCGGAATCTACCTATGTGCCGGGCAAGGGTCTGATGTATACCTACCAGGGGGTGATGAAAGGTACGATTCAAGGCTCTGAGTTCATGAAAATGTATTACCGCATGAGTGTTGGCGAAAAAGCGCAAAAACGCATACGCAAGGGTTTGCTGGGCTTATAATAGACTGAAGACTATAGACTTATAGACTGTAGGCTGTTAGGCGCCTACAGTCTATAGCCTAACAGTCTACAGCCTGTGGTTTATAGCGATTGCGATGTCTTAACAGGATTCTCTTTCAGGTACTCCAGGCGATTCAACCCGTTGATATAGGCCTTGGCACTGGCGATGATGATGTCGGCATCCGACCCTCTCCCAAGCGCCACCAGACCGTTTTCCCTCAGCCGTACGGTAACCTCTCCTTGCGCATCCGTGCCACCGGTCAAAGCGCTGACCGAAAACCTGCGAAGCTCAGATGCTGTGCCCGTAAGTTTGGCGATGGTGTTGAAAGTCGAATCAATGGGTCCGTTGCCGTAGCCGGCCCCTTTGACAGACCGACCGTTGATGGACAGCTTGACACTGGCCATTGGCATGATGGTGGTACCGCTGTTGACATGCAGATAGTCCAGTTTGAAAACTTCTTCCGTCCGGAGAATCTCCTCTGTTACCAGAGCTTCCAAATCTTCATCGACAACGTGTTTCTTCTTGTCAGCCAATTCCTTGAAGCGCTGAAACACGATCTTCAGCTCTGTTTCGGAGAGATCATAACCCATTTCTTTCAGGTGGGCATAAAGCGCGTGCCTGCCGGAGTGTTTACCGAGTATTAAACGGTTTTTACTGAGCCCGATGGTTTCCGGCTTCATGATCTCGTAGGTCATACGGTTCTTGAGGACACCATCCTGATGGATGCCGGCTTCATGGGCAAAGGCATTGGCACCCACGATGGCCTTGTTTGGTTGTACAATGATGCCGGTGATCATGCTCACCAGGCGGCTGGTGGGATAAATCAGTTCCGTGTTGATATTGGTGGACAGTGTGTAGAAATTAGGCCGTGTACCGATGGCCATGACAACCTCTTCGAGGGAGGTGTTGCCGGCTCTTTCACCGATACCGTTGATGGTGACTTCGGCCTGTCTGGCACCGGCGTTGATGGCTGCCAGGGTGTTGGCGGTTGCCAGTCCCAGGTCATCGTGGCAGTGCACACTCAGTGTTGCTTTGTGGATATTGGGCGTGTGTTCCATGGTGTATCTGATCAGGTCTGCAAACTCATCCGGAACTGCATACCCGACTGTGTCGGGAAGATTCACGGTCCCGGCACCTGCTTCGATAGCGGCCTCAAAGACTTTACAGAGATAATCGCGGTCGCTTCGGGAACCGTCCTCGGCTGAGAACTCGATGTTATCGGTGAGCGTTCCGGCGTAGGTGATGGCATCTACGGCAGATTGAACGACTTGCTCCCGATTCATGTGCAGTTTGTATTCCAGGTGGATATCGGATGTGGCGATGAAGAGGTGAAGTCTGGGTTTGGCTGCATGCTGGATGGCCTGCCAGGCACGGTCGATGTCATCCTTGGATGTGCGTGCCAGAGCAGCGATTTCGACATTCTTGATCCGTCCGGCTATGGATGAAACAGCCTCGAAATCACCTTCGGATGCCGCTGGAAACCCAGCCTCCAATACATCGATGCCGAGATTTTCCAGCTGAACCGCCAAACGCAGTTTTTCGCCGGTATTCATGCTTGCTCCGGGGGATTGCTCTCCGTCTCTAAGGGTTGTGTCGAATATTTTGATTCTGTCGGTCATGGGTCGTCTCCTAATCCGGACAAGCCGGGTAAGTAAAAGCGTTTTTATCACGAAAACACGAAATTACGAAATCACGAAAAGGAACATCCTGGGGTTTATGCAGAAAGGGTAGACCGCAGGTGTTGGCATCGGGCCTTTCCTGCGATGTCGGTTCCTTTTTCCGGGAATGCGGGTTTCATGGTGCTTTCCTGACCTTGTCTTCATAGGCCAGCTTGTATTGAAAACTATCCGCAAGAGCCTGCCAGCTGGCTTCAATGATATCTTCGGATACGCCAATGGTGCTCCACAGGTGATCCTGATCCCTGGACTCGATGAGAACACGGACCTTTGCGGCGGTACCGACCCGGCCGTCAATGACGCGAACCTTAAAATCCACCAGCTGCATCATGTCGAGATCCGGGTAGAATTTGCCGAGGGCTTTTCGCAGGGCATTATCGAGAGCGCTGACCGGGCCATAACCCTCTGCTGCCGTTATTTCATGGTTCCCATCCACGGAAATCTTGATAGTGGCACGAGAGCTGCAAGGCTGATCCTTGTCCTTTTCGATGGTCACCCGGAAAGATTCCAAATCGAACAGGGGTGTAAACTGTTCTGTCAATTTTTCAGCCAGAATCTTAAAGGATCCGTCAGCCACATCGAACTGATAACCATCCTGTTCGAGTTCCTTTATCCGGGAAACGATACGTTTACTGTCGAAACCATTTCCACCCAGTTTCACACCAAATTCCGCAGCCTTGTATTCGATGTTGCTCTTCCCCGAAAGATCGGAGACAAGTACCCGTTGAGTATTACCCACCAGTTCCGGGCGCATATGCTCATAGGCTCTGGGTGTTTTCATGATGGCATTTACATGAATCCCGCCCTTATGAGCAAAGGCACTTTTGCCGACAAAGGGTCTGGACTTCAGGGGTACGAGATTGGCTGTTTCAGACACGTAGGCGGACAGGGAGCGCAAATGGGCAAGGTTTTCCCTGGGGATGCACAGGGTTTCCATTTTTTCACAAAGAATTGGTATGATGGATGTGAGGTCGGCATTCCCACAGCGTTCCCCATAACCGTTAATGGTGCCCTGCACCATGGTCAGGCCCGATCGGACGGCCGTTATTGAATTGGCCACTGCTAGCCCGCAATCGTTATGTGCGTGGATACCGAATTTAGGCTTCATGTTATCAGAGGAAAGTGCACTGTCCATTTCGATTCGCTCGAATATCTCCTGAATAATTTTCTCGATCTCGAAGGGAAGGGTACCGCCATTTGTGTCACAAAGAACGATGATGTCAGCGCCGGCCTGGATAGCTGCCGAGATCGTCAGGTAGGCGTATGCATTGTTTTCTTTGAAGCCGTCGAAAAAATGTTCGGCATCGTAGATGACTTCTTTCTGTTTGCTTTTGAGATATTCGATTGACTCGGATATCATGGCCAGGTTTTCAGGGAGTGTATTCTCCATGACCTTTTCCACATGGAGATCCCAGGATTTTCCGAATATGGTCATCACAGGGGAATGGGTTTCAAGCAATGCTTTCAGGTTTGCATCATCTTCGGGTGAAATACCAGGTTTGCGAGTAGCACCGAAGGCCGCCAGTCGGGCTTGTTTGAATTTGACTCTTCTGGCCATATCAAAAAACTGAATATCCTTTGGATTGGATCCCGGCCATCCACCCTCGATATAGTGAATGCCGATGTCATCCAGACGTTCAGCTATTTTGACTTTTTCGTCGGCTGAAAAGCTGATGTTTTCTCCCTGGGTCCCATCTCTCAAGGTTGTGTCATATAAATGAATCGGTTCCATTTGCATCTTCCCTACTTGGAGAACTCACGGTTTTCGGGTCTCAATGAGCGGACAGCCGCACCGGCCTGCCACATTTCGGAATTTTTGATCACATCGAGTTCTTCCTGGAGTTTCTCCCGATAATCGGGTTGGCTGTTTTTATCGAGTGTCCTTGCAACTTCTTTTCCAGAAACGACACTTTCGTATAACTCTGTAAAAACAGGTGCTACCGCATCACGGAATTTGGGAGCCCAATCGAGGGCACCTCTTTGGGCAGTGGTGCTGCAGTTGGCGAACATCCAGTCCATACCATTTTCAGCTACCAGGCGGATCAGACTCTGGGTCAACTCTTCCACGGTTTCGTTGAAGGCTTCACTGGGGCTGTGTCCATTTTTCCGCAGGGTTTGATATTGCGCTTCCATGACGCCGGCAAGGCAACCCATAAGCACACCGCGTTCACCTGTGAGATCGCTGTAAACTTCGTTCTGAAACGTCGTGGGGAACAGGTAGCCGGATCCGATGGCGATGCCGACTGCAAGGGCGCGATCTGATGCTTTTCCGGTAAAGTCCTGGTGGATGGCATAGCTTGAATTGATGCCGCTTCCTTCCAGAAAATTGGTGCGCACACTTCTTCCGGAGCCCTTGGGGGCCACCAGAACAACATCCACGTTTTTTGGGGGAATGATGTTTGTCTGATCTTTGAACCCGATGGAAAATCCATGTGAAAAATAAAGTGCGTCTCCCTCATTCAGGCTTTTTTTAACTATGGGCCAGGTGGACACCTGCCCGGCATCAGAAAGCAGAAACTGCACAAAGGTGGCGCGTTGAGCTGCCTCCTCAATGGAAAAAAGAGTTTCACCCGGGACAAAACCATCGGAAACAGCACGGTCCCAGGAGGATGTTCCCTGACGCTGGCCAATGATTACCTTCAGCCCATTGTCCCTCATATTCATTGCCTGTCCCGGCCCTTGAACGCCATATCCCAGGACTGCGATGGTTTCATTTTTTAGTATGGCCCTTGCCTTTTCAAGGGTAAATTCATCCGATGTGACGACATCTTCTACAACACCGCCAAAATTGATTGCTGCCATGAATGACTCCTTTGTAAATAGTTTATTGTGTTTATTGTGTTTGTTGGGTTTGTCGAGTTCGTTGGGTTTATTGAGTTTTTTGAGTCGGTAAACATCATCAGTTTAAACTGCTATCTTCTTTCCACCAGGAGCAACTCAAAAAACTCAATGAACTCAATAAACTCAGAACTTTTCGTCAATTGGGCTCCCTGAACAACGCCAGCGCTCCTGTCCTGGCAATTTTCTTGATCCCCATGGGTTTTAAAAGGTTGATAAAGGCATTGATTTTATCCTCGTTTCCCGAAACTTCGATAATGTAGTGCTCCAGGCCGGTGTCCACTACCTTGCACCTAAAAATACTGACGATCCGCAGAATCTCAGCACGGTTTTCGGGCTTAGCCTTGACACAGATCAGCGCCATCTCCCGTTTGACCGCATTCTTACCGGAAAGATCTCTTAACTTGACAACGTTGATCAGTTTTCTGAGCTGCTTTTCAATCTGTTCGATCTCCGGCAGGTTTGCATTGGTTACCAGTGTAATTCTCGATACCAGTGGATCGATGGTGGGGGCTACCACCAGGCTTTCAATATTGTATCCCCTGGCGCTGAAAAGTCCCACGACTCTCGATAAGACACCGGGCTCATTATCCACCAGCATGGTCAGGATATGTTTTTCTTCATTCATGTGTTTAACCCTCTATTGATATGAAATTGTGAAACAATTTTATGCTAGTAACATCTCGGTAATCGGAGCGCCGGCTGGAACCATGGGATAGACGCATTCCTCTTTTGCCACCACGAAATCCATGATGACGGTATTGGGGGATGACAATCCTTTTTCGAGAACCGGTATGACCTCCTCGGGTTTTGTGGCCCGTAGACCGAGTGCGCCGTATGCCTCTGCAAGCTTGATAAAATCCGGACCACAGTCCATGCATGTGCTGGCATAACGCTTGTCGTAAAACAGTTCCTGCCATTGTCTCACCATGCCGAGATAACCGTTGTTCAAAATAACGATTTTGACAGGTAGATGATACTGCAACGCGGTGGCCATTTCCTGGATATTCATCTGGATGCTCCCATCGCCGGCGACATCCACCACGGTTTTGTCCGGTCTGGCAATCTGTGCACCGATAGCCGCAGGAAAGCCAAAACCCATGCACCCAAGTCCTCCGGATGTAATGAAATGATTGGGCTTGTCAAAATGATAATACTGGGCCGCCCACATTTGATTTTGACCAACTTCGGTGGTGATGATGGCCTCGCCCCGGGTCAGTTCGTACAATTTTTCCACGACATACTGGGGCTTGATGACATCGGTCTGTTTATAGGCAAGCGTGTTCTTGTCCTTCCAGGTCTGTATCTGATCTATCCAGGGTTTCCGTTTGTCATTCAAGGGGGCCTTGTCCAGGGGCTTGATGAGCGCATTCAAACTTTCCAGCGTGTTGCGGCAATCCCCGACAATGGGGATGGTTACCGGCACATTTTTACGGATCGAAGTAGGGTCGATATCTACGTGGACGATCTTGGCCTGGGAGGCAAAGGCATCTGTCTTACCGGTGACGCGATCATCGAACCGAACACCGATACCGATGAGGAGATCACAAAAACTCGTGGACATGTTCGCCCGGTACGTGCCATGCATGCCGATCATGCCCATCCACAAGGGGTCGGAGCCTGGAAAACCGCCAAGCCCCATTAAAGAACCCGTCACGGGAATTTGCAGGTTCCTGGCAAACGTCGTCAGTTCTTGAGCGGCCCCTGAAAGAATAATCCCGCCGCCTGCAAAAATAACCGGCCTTTCAGACGTTGCTATGAGATCGACCACCTTTCTAAGCTGTTTCATATTAGGTTTGTAGGTGGGATTGTAGGATTTGATCGTGACCTGCTGATCTGGCTCATACAGGGCTTTTACGTTGCTCACATTCTTGGGGATATCGATGAGTACCGGACCCGGTCTGCCGGACCTGGCAAGATAAAAAGCCTCTTTCACAACCCTGGCAAGGTCTTTCACATCCTTTACCAGAAAATTATGTTTGGTACAGGAGCGTGTGATACCGACAATATCAACTTCCTGGAAAGCGTCGTTTCCGATGAGGTGGGTGGGAACCTGGCCGGTGATGACCACCAGCGGTATGGAGTCCATGTGTGCTGACGCAATACCTGTAACCGTATTGGTTGCGCCTGGACCTGATGTGACCAGACAAACACCGACCTTGCCGCTGGCTCTGGCATAGCCGTCTGCCGCATGAACGGCACCCTGTTCATGACGCACAAGAATGTGTTTGATGCTGGTGTCTTCCAGTTTGTCATATATGTCGATAACCATACCGCCGGGAAATCCAAAGATTGTATCGACTTTTTCTTCCTCAAACACCTTGATCAGAATTTGAGCGCCGGTGAGTTCCATGATAAATCCTTTCTGCAAAAAAAAATCCGTTACCGGCTCAGGGCTGGTAACGGATTAATTTTTTTTGTGATGAATAAATTTAAGCCATTAACAACCCTGTTCCCCGCCGAGGCCGATTAGACCGACGACGAGGCCTAGAATGCTGATAATAAGTATGTTAATGGCGAAAATACGCTTCAATTTAAATAATCCTGTAATTTATGAATGCTTACAATGGCAACAAATTGTTTGGATGTCAAGGTTTTTTTCAAGGGCAGGTGATTAGACTGTAGACTGTTAGGCTGCTAGCAGCTAATAGTCTAACAGCCTAACAGTCTACAGTCTTATAGCTGCTCCGTATACCCACACCCTTCCGTGAGGCATGCCAGGAAGGATCCTTTCTTTTTAGTCGATTTTTCCACCAGAAATACGGCATCGCATACCGGGCAGTTTTTATTTACGGGCTTGTCCCAGGTCGCAAAATTACAATCCGGATACTTGTTGCAGCCATAAAATGTTTTGCCGCGCCGGGACTGCTTTTCCACAAGTTTTCCGTCACAATCTTTTTCCGGGCAGTCGACTCCGGTCTCTTTCCCAGGGGCGATGGAATTGGTTGAGTAGGTATTTTTGCATTCCGGATATCCGGTGCAGGCAAAAAATTTACCAAATCGACC
>QMMS01000121.1 GCA_003647375.1 Deltaproteobacteria bacterium | reverse complement strand
GATATGATCTCTTTCTTGGTGTAGATGTTTTTTCTCAGTTTAAGCAGCTCTTTGAGCCAGACAAGGGTGATAAACGGCAGGGAAAAAAATCGCATGGTCAATGCCGTCGGCGCCATATCAAAGATGATGAAGTCCCTATCTTTAGCTGTATCGAGGATATTTTCGAATGCCAGCAGCAGGGCGTATTCTTCCAGACCGGGAGAATATTTTAATATATTAAAGTAGTTCTGGATATTAAAAGCGCTTTGATAACTGTATACCTTTTTTATCTGAACTTCGGTCTCTTTGAGGTATTTACTGATCCAGTAGTCCGCATCCACTTCTTTGACTGCCAGGTTGCGATTGACCTGTTTCGGTTTCTCATAAAAATGTCTGTCGAAAATATCTCTTTGATTGTGGGCCGGGTCCATCGAGCACAACAACGTGTTGTAACCCTTATGCGCCAGGTGAACTGCTGTAAGAGCCGAAGTAGTGGATTTTCCGACACCGCCTTTTCCGATAAAAAAATGAATTTCTCTGGACATCATCGCCCTCATCAATCTATATCAAGCTCAGAGAATAAGTCACCCAGCGGATCGTGGGCCGTGAGCACTTTCGCCAGCATAATGTTTAACTCTTTTTCCATGAGTGGGAAAAGTTCCATCGTAATTTGGATCGGCGGAGAAGGAATGCCGATAAAAGCACCTAAAACCATGATTCCGAATATATTGTCCAGCTCTTCGACTTCGTATTCGATGGTCCCGACAGCCCGACTACGCATGACTGCATCCGCGATTTTAAAAATCCCGATGATTTTATTCCTGATGTTTGTGAATAATGAAGCCATTTATAAATGTACCTGTTCACTTACGACGGTCGGCACGAAATATTCTTTCTTCAAACGCGATGCGTTTCTTTGATGGATAGTAATAATAAACAGCATAAAGGGCCAGCAGAATTATCCCTGCAAGATGAAAGCGCGGCAGCCCCATAAGGTAGCCGACCATGGCCAGGTAAGGCGTGACCATGGCCATGCCTATCAGGTTGCGCTCAAATTTAAAAAGTTCAGCCGGGAAAATCCCATTAAGATGACGCCGGTGATGAGCGAAAAGGGTACGGTAAAAAATCGGCAGGGCTAATGCAAAAATGGCTGATAGAATAAAAATGAGAGGGGCGCCAAAGGCCATAACCTCTCCCGGGATATTCATGGAATGGTAAAAATATTTGACCGCATACCCGATAACGAACCCAATAAAAGAGGGCATGAGTAAGGTAAAATATAATTTTTTTAGTCTGTCGGTCATGATAGATAGGTAAAGCGCTTCATCCGTGTAAGCCGAAAGCATCTTTGTTTACGCTCATTTAGGGTACTATCGCCATCCTTCTATTCGGGGCGGGAATAGCGCATCGCAAGATGCGAAACTCCCGCCTGTTTTGGATGAAGTGGTTATGTGGTCACCGGTTCCGGTTCCTCGGTGATTCCGGTAGTCGAGAAGAATTTAATCAGACCCTCGATGGCAATCCAGACGGCCACTATCAAAATGACCAGGTTGATCACCTGCAGGAGCACGTTATGGGTCGCACCGAATTTCGTCTGATTCAGAACGAGGGCCCAGATCGTCATAACCGTCATGAACACTGCCGGCAGTCCGGAAACAAGCCACCTTAATCCCCCCCGGCGTTTCAGATACAGCGTGATAATAATTAGGGCTAGCGCCGCTAGGGTCTGGTTTACAGCTCCGAACAGCGGCCACAGTTTTAAGGCTCCCTTTCCGCTGGCACCGGTAGCGAAAGCCAGGATCAGGGCACTGCCGACGGCAACAGCCGTTCCGACATAGCGGTCGCTTAAAAAGTTCAGCTTGAGATCCTTGCCCAACTCTCCAATCACGTAACGCTGAATCCGGGTGGCCGTATCCAGAGTGGTGCCGGCAAAGGAGGCCACAAAGACCGCCATGATAGCCAGGGTAAATTGTTTGGGGATACCGATGGACATTATCATGTTGGCCGAACCGTCAACAAAGGCGGAGATCTTGGAGCCCAGCCCGGCTGCGGCTGCCCAGGAAGCATAGTGCGTTGTCCAGGCTGACACGCCCACCAGAGTTTCACCGGCCTTGGTGGTGTATCCCATACCGATGCCGGCGGCCACGGCAATAATGACCAGCGTTGCCAGTGCTCCCTCCATCAGCATGGACCCGTAGCCCACAAACAGGGCGTCTTTTTCATTGCGCACCTGTTTGGCGGACGTCCCCGAAGAAACCAGAGAGTGAAAGCCGGAAATGGCGCCACAGGCAATCGTAATGAACAGGAAGGGCCACATGGGCGGCGCTTTTGCCGGAGTTGTCTGTATCGCAGGTGCTACGATCTCCAGGTTGCCGCCAAAGGCGGAAAAGAGGACCCCCAGCATCAACAGCGCCATGGCGATAACCAGCTGATGAGAATTGATGTAATCACGCGGCTGCAGCAGAGTTGTCACCGGCAGGACCGAAGCAAAAAAAGCGTAAGCCAGCAAAATAATTGTCCAGACGCCAGTGGGAGGAATACCGGCAATGGCCGGCATTTTAAAGGGCAGGTAAGGCCCGAGGAAGACAAAGACATACATGGCTACAACAGCATAGATCGACCATGCGATAAGGTTCGCCCCTTTTTTATAGATCATATAGCCGAGACCTATGGCGATGGGAACCTCGATCCAGACCGCTAGAACAGACTGAGGATACATGGCGAAAATGACAGCAATCACCAGACCGAAGATGGCAATCACAATCCACAATTCAAGAAAGACAATAATAAAAAACAAAAACTTTGTTCGATCGTTAACGTACTTGGCAGTGTAATCTGAAATTGATTTTCCCTGATTGCGCAAAGAGATAATCAATGCCCCGAAATCGTGCACCGCGCCCATGATAATACTGCCCAAAAACACCCACAGAAGAGCCGGTACCCAGCCCCATATGATGGCAATAGCCGGACCGACGATGGGGCCCGTGCCGGCAATCGAGGTGAAGTGATGGCCGAAAATGATCTCTTTTTTCGTGGGGACGTAGTCAATCCCGTCCTCAAGTTCAACCGATGGTGTTTTGGCATAAGCAGACAGGGAAAAGATTTTGCTGCCGATATATCGGCCGTAAAACTGGTACATAAGGATGTACCCGATAAATGCCAGCACCATGATGATTAGAGCATCCATGTTTAATCTCCTTTCTAGTATTGTTGTTTATTTCTCATTTCGACACGATATGCCAATACCCTTACACCCGTGTATGAGCATAAAGTGTGCCACAGTCATGCATAGAAAATAAAAGTGCAGAATTACAGGCACTTAAAATATGATTTGTATTACAATCCCCGGTAAGTCGGGAGTCGATTTTGAAAAAATTAGAATTGATTATTTGAGATATTTCGAATTGCGAGGGCGCAAAGGAAGGCCATGAGGCGTTTCACTCTATAAAAAAGAACACCGATTTTACTCTTCGAGCAATTTTTTCCTGCGATAGCGATAGGTGTGATGATTAATATTTAACAGTTTGGCCGCCTTGCTTTCATTCCCCCCGGCCATTTTATAAGCTTCATCGATGTAATATTTCTCCATGGCTCTTTCTAACGCTGTCAAATCAACGCCCGATTTCGGAATTGGCGGGAAAGGCGCCAAGAGGTCGAAAGATGTTGAATCAGCACCCAAAGCCTGACGATCGATCCCCAGATCCTGCAGGGTTAGCGTTTGGCCTTTGCCGATCAGAATTCCCCTTTCAAGGAGGTTTTTCAATTCACGGACATTTCCAACCCAGTTATGTGCTTTCAGCGCATTTTCCGCTTCTGGAGTCAGGCCTGTAAAATCTTTGTTGAACTTGCGGTTGAATATCCACAGGTAATGCTTGGCCAGCGGAATAATATCATCAGGACGCTCGTTCAGTGATGGTATCTCGACCTTGATAACGCCTAACCGGAAATAGAGGTCTTTTCTGAACAGGTTTTTAGCGATCAATTCTTCAAGGTCTTGGTTGGTGGCGGAAACCACCCGCGTCTGGACCCGCAGACTCCTGGTGCCGCCGACCCTGTAAAATTCTCCATTTTCGAGAAATCGTAGCAGTTTGGACTGCGCTTCAAAGCTCATATCACCCACTTCATCCAGAAACAGGGTGCCGTCGGCGGCCTGCTCAACCAGGCCCTTTTTGCCGGACACTCTTGCCCCGCTGAACGCCCCTTTTTCATATCCAAAAAGTTCGCTTTCGATTAAATCTTTTGGAATTGCTGCACAGTTGACGGTGGTTAGCGGCCCCCTGAAGTTCGGACTGCGATAGTGGATTGAGCCCGCAATCAGTTCTTTGCCGGTGCCGGTTTCTCCCACCAGAAGTATCGGGGTATCGGGACTCTCGGCTACTTTTTCGATGAACTCCATTACGTCAACAATGGCGTGGCTTTCACCAATAAAGCAGGGAAGATTCTCTTTTAAATATTTCTCCTGCAAACTTTGTACTTCTTTTCTTAATTTTATGGTGTCGAATGCATTTTTGATCGTTACTTCCAGGCTGTCCATATGCAGTGGTTTTATCACGTAATCGTATGCCCCGAACTTCATGGCCGCAATAACGGTTTCGACATCCTCAAATGCAGTAATCATGATAACAATCACTTCCGGATAAAGCTTTTTAATTTCGCCAAGCGCCTCAACTCCGTTCATTTTCGGTAAGCCGATATCCAGCAGAATCAGATCCGGCAGGTCTTTTTTGATAGCGGAAATGGCTGTTTCGGCGTCTGAAAAGGCCTTTATACGGTATTCGGTTTCCAGGGAAAGCTTAATACCTTCGGTGATGGTAGGTTCATCGTCTACAACGTAAAGGGTATATTTAACCATGTCTTACTCTCATCTCCAGAAATTGATTATATTTTTGTTTATTTCGATATTCGAAAGTCATCCCCGAATGAAAATATCTATAAATAATCAGACTAAGGGTTCGCACAGAAATAAGTTCGCAGATTTTCAGCGTTCAGGCTCCCGTTCAGCAAGGCGCGAAAATGTAGGAATATCAAGCATATTTCGAGTTTTCGCAACGCTGCTGAGCGGGATGGATGGGCGCTGAAAATGTGAAGTTATTTTTTCGCGAGCCCTATGTGTCGATTACCGGAATTGAAATACTAAATTCGGCACCACCCCATTCGCTGTTTTGAACCTTCAGCGTTCCGGCATGATCGGTGATAATACGATGGCAGATACTGAGCCCGATTCCGGTGCTGTCTGATTTTGTCGTAAAAAAGGGATCAAATACTTTATTCTTGTTGGCTATAGTTACTCCAGGACCGGAATCGATCACCCGGACTGTAATATTGTCATGAACAACGGAAGATATCACTTTAATTTTTTTATTATTCTTCTTAGTTCTCATTGCATCTGCCGCGTTGTTGATGAGGTTTAATACAACCTCTTCGATCTGTTGCAGGTCCAGACGACACTTGGGCAGATCTTCAGTAAGAGCCTTATCAAGCTTGATCCCACTTTTTCTCAATGTTACGGCCGTCAATTTAATTGCTTCCTCAATTGGCTGATTGATGTTAGCGGTAGTAAAATTCGGTTCACTCGGTTTAGAAAAGTCCATCACCCTGCGGATGACTGATTCAATTCTTCTGGAGGCAGATTGCAGGTGTTGAAATACGTCGTCTACCTTAACCTTGCTTTCGCTACGGTTAAAAAATTTTTCCAGGGCATTTAAATAAATATTGATACCTGAAAGCGGATTTCGAATTTCATGAGCTATTCCGGCTGCCACCCGGCCCAAAGAAGCCATCTTGTCCTGGTTGAGCAACAAATCCTCCAATTCTTTGATTTTGGTCATATCCATCATATTTACCAAAATTGACGCCTTTTGTCGATACGTGATGGTATGAGCCCGGCAGTGGATCCAAATCAGATGTGCCATATCGCCGATAGGCGCATAACGAAAGTTCACATCCAATGCTTGGATATTGCCCGAAGATATGTCATGGCTAAGCTTTTTAACCTTATTCACATCTTCAGGATGAATATTGTTATAATCAGCCAGGATGTACGATCTGGGTAAAGGGCCGAAGAGACGTTCCTGTTCTTTATTTTGATAGACGACTCGCTCTCCCTGGATAATGGATATTCCGGTGAGCGCATTCTCAACCAATGTCCGAAATTGTTTTTCGCTTGCCTGGAGCGACTGTTCCGCTTGCCGGCGTGATTGTTCGAGCTCAATGCTGTGCAGTCCGAAGATGATATCGTCGGCAACCTCTTTCACGAGCTGCTGTTCCTCAATGCTGAAAACAAGATCTTTAGTCATAGAAACGGTTAATATGCCAATTACTTTTTTTTCATGCTCCATACGAATACTGAGTGCCCCTGTGTTTGCATAGGCGGAAGCTAAAGGGCAGTCACAAAGAATAGCCGGTTCATCTGTAACCACAATTTCCGGCCGCGACAATGCTCTCTGACAGCATGTGATCATACCGCCTTTTTTAAGACGGTCGGCCAACTGTTTGAAATCGCGGTTTAGGCCGGCTTGGGCAAATGTATCCCAGCTGTCGGATTCATTTAAAAGGGCAATCCATGCATCATAATAGCCCTTGTTTTTAACAAGGATATCACAAATTCCCTGGAGAAAAAGATCGCGGTCTTTTTTCTGGGTAATCAACCGGTTAACATCGCGTATGGATTGCAGTACAAGATTGAGGTGAAACAGTTTTTCTTTGTATCGTTTGCTTCTAAGGTTCCATTGAAAGACGAGCAGTCCCAGAATGCCACCCAGGAGACAGGGCATGAAATATTCGTGTAAGTTGAATGGACGCCCCGCCATTTTTAGAGCGATGGCGGATACGAGACCGAAGGCGACAGTACCGGCAGTGAAAGCCAGAAAGCCCCCCACCAATTTAAGCATGGTTTCCTCTCATACTCTGAGCGAAGTCTTTTGACCGAACATTTAATCAACTACATTTTAATTGCAGGTTATCAGAGGCCTAAGCGGATAGTCAACGATTGGATCGGTATTTCCCCGGGGTTTTATGCGCTCGTTGTAAAAGGGCATTTATTCTATTTTCCGACAAACCCAAATAGAAAAAGTTCAAAGCCTACTTTCCCTATGCTTCACGGTTTTGCGAATAACTTTTAGAAAACTTTCTATTTCATAGAAGTTGTCATGGCGACATAACAAAGAGAATAAATTATAACCTACTGATAAAACATTATAAATAGGGAGCCGTGATTTTTGGCACGTAATATGCTGATAGATAGGTCGAAGTTGATTTTATTATCATAAACACAAGGAGGTTACTATGACACCCAAGATCAAAAAAATTTTATATGCCACGGATCTTTCAGCGAATTCAGCCTACGCGCTGGGCTTTGCATTGAAATCGGCAAGCCTCTACCGTGCCGAAATGGTCATTCTGCATGTATTTGACCGGCCTACAATAGGCTACGCTCCCATGTTGGATGTATATATCGATGATAAGAACCGTCAAGCACTTTTCAATGAGCACGCAGCGGATGTCAAGGCCAGGGTCAGAAAACGACTCGAAATGATTTATGCCAAAGAACTCGAGGAGAATCCTATATATGGGGATACCACTATTTCTATCGAGGTTTGCGAAGGATATCCTGCAGAGACCATCCTGACCATGGCAGACGATTTAAAATGCGACATGATCCTTATGGGAACACACGGCAAGGGTGTTCTGGGGCATGCCTTTCTAGGCAGCACCGCAAAGAGGGTCTTACGACGGACAAGAAAACCGATTTTTGTCATCCCGCTTCCCAAGGGAAAATTGGATCTTACGTTCCAGGAAGAATAGAAAGCATCATGGATATCTATCTCAAATTGAAAAATATGAAAATATTGCTGGTGGACGACGATGAGTGGATACGGGTTAAGGTTTAGATACTGGTCGGCAGGAAACGATAATTAAGCTATACAAAAAAAGCGACAACGTCACATCTTATAAAATCGTTCCTACGATTTTATGACAGGAGGTAATTATGCTGGTTAAAAACTGGATGAGCAAAAACGTCATTACCATCGGTGTGGATAATTCCATGCAGGACGCCACAGCAATTTTGAAGCAACATCGTATTCGAATTCTACCCGTGGTGAAAAAAGGCAAGCTGGTGGGAATCATCACTGATCGTGATTTGAAGAGAGCATCTGCATCGGATGCGACGACGTTGGAAGTTCATGAACTGCTGTACCTTCTGATGAAAATCAAAATTAAAGACATCATGGCCAGAAACCCCATTGCAGTGCCCCTGGATTGGACGGTTGAAGAAACAGCTGCGCTGCTTCTAAGCAATAAAATTTCAGGCGCTCCAGTGGTAGACGAGAAAAATATGGTCGTGGGTGTGATTACCCAAACAGATCTGTTCCGGGTACTCATGTCACTAACAGGCATCAATGCCGGTGGGATCCAGTTTGCCTTCAAAACCAGAGACTATCCAGGAACCATAAAGGAGCTCGCTGATGTTATCAGGGAATTCGGAGGACAGATGGTCAGCATCCTCTCTTCTTATGACAAGGTCCCGGAAGGCTTTCGAATGGTGTATATCCGTATGCGTCACATCGATCGGCACCGACTGGCATCTCTCCAAAAAAGGCTTATGGAGAAAGCAACGTTACTATACATGATCGACCAGCGGGAAAACCGAAGGGAAATTTTTTGAAAGATTGTAACGCAGCTTGTCGAAGATCCCCGTTTATCAGGGTCTGGGTGCATGAATATGTGCTCCTATTGGTCTTCCTTATTCTTTGCGGCAAATGATTAATTTGCTCTTGTCTGATGGGGTGTGTGATATTTTGACATGAGTAAAAATTTTCTCAAAAGGAGACAGGCCCTGTTTTAAAAACTCCTGGGAATCCTTTGGTCCCATCATCAGCATCCGTATATAAAATAATATTTTTATGAATGCTCTGCGCGGGACTTCATGTTCCATGATCAATACCGACCCAACCGGCTTTGCTACCCGTTTCATTTCTGAAAGTGCGTCCGTCCTCGCCTGATTTTTCAATTCATATAATGCATGGGAGCAGCAGACAACATCAAAGCAGTCATTAACAAATGGCAGCCTTGCTGCATCTCCGCCAATAAAAATGATTTGATCGGATAAATCCTTTTTTTTTGCTTGATGCATCATACCAAGGGAAAAATCATAGCCAACGGCCAGAATATCAGGAAAATGCCTGGCAAAAGCAAGCACAACCGATCCTGTACCACAGCAAATATCCAACACCCTGGGTTGGTTTTTATATTCCAATTGGGCTGAATCCACTAGGAATTTGCGCGTTTCTTCTGCATAGTTATGGGAATGCAACTTTATAAATGAATCATAAAAATGAGAAAAAATATTATAATATTTTTGCCGGCCTGTTCTTAATTTTGACATGATCTATTTGGGACCTTATTGATAGTATCGCAATCTGTGGTCTCTCTAATATCTTTATCATCCTTCAAGTAATGGCAATTTTTTGGTTTCAGATAATCATCCAATTCATAAACCAACGGGGTGCCGGTGGGGATGTTGACTCCTACGATATCTTCATCGCTTATGTTATCAAGATGCTTGACCAGAGCACGGATGCTATTCCCATGGGCGGAGATTAGGACCCCTTTACTCTCCATCAGTTTTGGCACAATGGTCCTGTTCCAGTAGGGCAAAACGCGATTCAGTGTATCTTTCAGGGATTCAGCGCAGGGTAGTTCTTCTTTTTGCAGGTGAGAATAACGTTGGTCGCAACTTGGATGTCGGCTATCTGTTTCAGCCAGGGCAGGTGGTAGCACGTTATAATGACGTCTCCAAGACTGAACCTGTTCATATCCATATTTATTGACAGTATCTTGTTTATCAAGCCCCTGCAGCGCTCCATAATGCCGCTCATTAAGTCTCCAAGAACGATGCACCGGGATCCACATGAGATCCATTTCATCCAGCACGATCCACAATGTTCGGATAGCACGTTTGAGTACAGACGTGTACGCCACATCAAAGGCATAGCCCTCAGCCTTTAGCAACCGTCCTGCTTTTCGAGCTTCCGACTTTCCAAGATCGGAAAGATCCACATCTGTCCAGCCGGTAAACTTGTTCTCCAAATTCCACCGGCTCTGCCCATGTCGCAATAGAATTAGCCGTCGCATGCAAATACTCTGCTATACTGTCGTATATATTTTCATCGCTTGATTTACGGTTTTCCCATCCACGGTAATGGCATAAATGGCATTGCACATCCGGACAGCCGCTTTAAGGGATTTTTGATGAATGTTTCTGCCAGTGGCATTTCCTGAGGCCCCGCTCACATGAATCTGATCATGAAGTCTTTCTAGGAAGGCCTCTACATCATCACTTGAACCGCCAGCGCAAACCACCTTCGTGCGACCTGCCGCAATAACAGCCTCTTTGAAAATCTCTTTTGATTCTTGACCCCCCTTTTATGGATAATTCACCTTAACAAAATCGCTGCCAAGGCATGCGGCCACACCGGTGGCACCCGCAATCAGATGAGGCTCTTTCTCATCAGCCACCGCCTTACCACGCGGGTAGATCCAAAGTACCGAGATCAACCCGTGTTTGTGCGCAGTGGAAACAATTTGGGCTGCCTGATGCAGCATCTGGTACTCATACTCACTGCCCAAATAGACTGTATAGCCCACTGCCAGAATATGTAGCCCGCTGTTGTCACGAAGGTTCACTGCCTGTTCAACATTCAGGCATTGGTTGCTGAAAGGGTCTGATTGGGACATTTTGACAAGATTTGTTTTGGAATTCAGTTTTACCAGATAAGGAACATCTGCATACGAATTACCATATCTGGCAATTAACCCCAGTTGGGTGGCAAAAACACCTATATTCGCCTGACTTGCAATCCTGAAGAGATGTTCCGGATCTCCGTCATCAAGATGAATTTCGTCGCCATAGAAATCGTTATTTAGGTGCTCAACTTTTTTCATAGTAGCGCTAACATATTTCAAACGTCAATCTCTATCCTCGTGTCATGGCAGCCCCACATTTCGGACACTTCTGTTCAAGACAGGGCCTTCCTAATTTATGAGGGGCTCTTTCCCCACAGTTTGGACAAATACAGTCTCCGCCCGGGCCTGCGGCAAAACCCCCACCCCGACCGCGACCGCCGCCGCGAGGTCCCATGCCCCTGCCTGTTTTAGCACCTTGGCCTTGTGGCCCTGTTCCATCTCCTCTTACCATTTGATTACCTCCTTTTAATCCAAGACTCTGGATACTGAATTACATAAAAATATCTTCTGGAAATTTCCGGCCTTTCCCGAGTAAAAATTACTTCTGTGTTAAACCAACCGGCTATTATAACTTAACAACATAAGAAGCATATCGCATGCCATTGTTGAATATTTTAATAGTACTAATATTTCGGGATGTTATAAACCGCGCGGAGCATGCAATGAATGTTACCTGTAGAATATTCGAAAAGTTTACACCGATATTAGAAGACTTCCGAATATTTTGTAAAGGACTGCAGCCATGAAACAGATTGCATTTAGTTGATTTAGGAGAAATTCGCAGTTTATGTGGCGGTTATTGTCGCTTTTCCCAATAATCTTTTGTTAAGGCAACTTCTATATAATCGGGTTTTTCGCACAAGATAGTCCCATCATACAGAAGCGCTGCGGGATGCTGTACAGAATTTTTTGTTTGTCATCCGCCGCCACCATCCTTTGCATATTTATGACGACTTTTTTGAAGACGGATAGTTAGCAGCAGCGTTGAATTCATTTTTTCCCCGTTCAGGCTTGGACAAAAATCGTGGCAATGGATCAGATCCGGCTGAACTTCGGGGATTATGTGATTGGTGACTTCCCTCTGAAAAGCAATGGAAATCTTTGTATTTTCCCATTTATTATTTGAATCGGGATCGTTGGAGT
>QMMS01000120.1 GCA_003647375.1 Deltaproteobacteria bacterium | reverse complement strand
CCTGGATTTGATTGGTTAGTCTAAAGTCAGATTGGAACTTCTTGTTCATATTGATTGCGTTATAAACTTGTAGGACCAATTCGCGCGCCGATTTCCAAGCATCAATTTCCTCAAATCTTTTAATCGACATATGCGGTATCCAACTCAATAAACACAATAAACTCAAGCAACACAATAAACTCAGATGCTAATCCTAGCATCCACAACTACCACACTGTCCTCGAACGCCAAAGTGGGATTCAGGTCCAGTTCCTGGATCATGGGATGATCCGAAACGAGTTGCGACAGGCGCTGAATGATATCCGTGATGCCATTTCGAAATACACCCTTTTGTCCGCGGACCCCTTTGAGAATAGGTGACAGCTGAATGGAGTCGAGCATTTCTTCGGCTTCAAAAGATGTTACAGGGGTCAGGTTAAATACCACATCCTTAAGCACTTCTACGTAGATGCCGCCCATTCCGAACATGATCAAATGGCCCAGTCCCGGTTCAGCCTTGGCACCCAGGATGATTTCCAATCCCTCTGGAAGATATTTCTGGACAAGGAACGTGAGATCGTCTGCATTGAGGCGCTCGCTCATTTCCTGGATGGTCTTTTGAACGTCGTCGCTATTTTTCAGATTTACGGCCACACCGCCCATATCGCTTTTGTGTACGATGGAAGCTGCATCAGCCTTGACAACAACCGGATATCCCAGGTCATCGGCAGCAACTACACCCTCTTCAGCCGTGGCCACCATGGACCATTTTGCCGAAGGAATGCCATATGACCCCAGTATATTGTAAACGTCCTCAGCCGTTAAGAAAGTGAGCCCCGCGTCTTTGGCCCGGGATAGAATATTACTGACGTTATCTTTGTCGACATCATCGAATGCAGCAGGCTCACCTATATCGCGGGCCCGAATAGCCTGGTAGCGCACCAGTGCAGTCATGGCGCGAGCGGCCTCACCGGGCAGGGCATAAGTCGGAACCTGTGCCTGCATAAGGATGTTTGTGGTTTCCACCCACTCTTGTTTGTCGGTCATTAAATTACAGACCATGGGTTTAAGTCCCTGCTGATTGACTTCGGCAATTTCCCTGGCAATGCTGTCCGTATCGACAAAAAAGGGTGTCACGTGATTGATATAGAGGGCATCAAAGGTGTCGTCGGTAATCATGGCATCCATACAGGTTCGGTAATGGGCTGCAGTTCCCGTGGCAAGCACATCTACAGGGTTGCTGACAGAGGCTTCCGGGAAGAGACTGCTTTTGAGAAGGGTTTCTGTTTCTTGAGACAGCGGGGGTATCTCCGCACCGGCACCCACCAGGATGTCGGTGGCAATCACGGCGGGCCCACCCGTGTTGGTGATGATACCCACGCGGTTGCCTTTGGGGATGGGCTGGGATGCAAAAGCAGCGGCTGCCTGGATCAGTTCACCCTCGTCCATGAAGGTCAGTACACCGGCTTTTTTAAATATCAGGTCTGTTGCAAGATCTTCCTTGGCCAGACCACCGGTATGAGAAGCTGCGGCCTTGGCTCCCTGCATGGTCCTGCCGGCTTTCATAGCCAGGATGGGTTTTTTTGCTGCAACCTCCCGGGCGACTTTCATAAAGGTGGCGGGATCTCTCAGCCCTTCCACGTAAGTGACGATAACCCGCGTCCCATCATCATCACCGAGGTATTGAATGATTTCCGGAATCGTGATGTCGCAGGCATTGCCGTTTGAGGCATAAATGCGTGTGCCGACACCCATGGCGGAAAAGCCCTGGTGGATAACTTCCGCTACGCCGCCGCTGAGGGCCACGATGGAGATATGACCCATGTCCGGCTTGGTAAATGTAAAATTGCAGTAAGCTCTTACATCAGGGTCCGTATTGATGATCCCCTGGCAGTTGGGGCCCAGTACACGAATGTTGTATTGCCTGGCCTTTTCGAGAAATGCCTTTTCATAGACGTCGCCTTCGGGACCGATTTCGGAAAAGCCACCCGAATTGATAATGATATTTTTGACACCTTTTTTGCCACAGTCTTCAACCGCCATGGGTACGAATTTGGCCGGAATGACCATGTGGACTACATCGATATTGTCAGCGGCATCCAATATTGACTTGTATGCCTTGATGCCTCTAACCTCATCCGCTTTGGGGTTGATAGGGAAAATAGGTCCCTTGAAGCCAAAATCCACAAGGTTTCGGATGACACGGTTACCAATGGAAAGTTCTTTGGTGGAAGCACCGATGACGGCGACGGATTTGGGACGAAATAGGGTATCTAACATGGTTTCCTCCATCAAATACGAAGCACGAAATTCGAAATCCCAAACAATACTAAAAAACTCAAATACGAATGATCAAAACAAGACTTTAGACTTCAAGCCCATGGGCTGTTTTGGTTATTTGAGCATTCGGTATTAGGATTTGTTTCGTATTTCGATATTCGTATTTAGAATTTATCATTGTGCGTAAAAACAATCTCTTCGGGTTTTAATTAATTTCAAAGCCTTTGATTCTATAGGGCTAAATATTCTCTTCAAGCTGCTCGATAAACGCCTCTACGTTTGTCTTGGTTTGTTCGTCGGACAGGAGGCGTAGATCATTCAAATCTCCATTGATCGTCAGGCTGGGTATGTGTGTTTCATTCTCAAGCCGTTGAGGCATACCATATCTGCAGTTGGAGTTATTGGGGCAGGTCTTGGCATCGTGATAGACAACCCCGTCAATCTTGAATAAATCGAGCTTGTCCTTGATGTACCGCTCCTTGTATTCGTCGGATCTGACGATAAAGAGTTCGGTATATGCCTTGGCCATACTGTTGAAGGGATCATCCGGATCCAGGGCCGAAAAGATCCAGGAGCTGCAGTAGGTGGATGCAATGACATTGGCATTGAGGCCGGCAAACAGTTTGGAGTGCATGCTCAGGCGGCCCCATACCGGCATGCCTTCCCAGTAAATGCGGTGCTGTTCATGGTCAATGGTGCCGACTCCTTCTGCAACGCGTTCTTCCAGCTCTTCCAGGAGAATGTTGTATGCATCGATGGCTTCCTGGGTTCCGCGACCAACAACGGCAGGCCCCATGAGAGTGGTCGAATCAAAGAAAGAGATGGGCGAAGGCTTTGCCGAGGCTGCCGCAAGACATTTTTCCCAAAGGTCTGAACACTCCCTGGACAATTTAACGGCCTGCTTGAATTCATCCATGTCCAGTTTCCGCCCGGCAACTTTTTCCAAGGGCTCGACAATATTTTCCATCTGCCTGGAAATAGACGTGATGTGTGAAGGTGTTACATCTTTCACCCCCACGTAGGAGTGGACACCTACAACAGGCACATTAAATTTCTCGCCGTACCATGCAAACCAGTCCTGCACATCCCGGCACTGGTTGGTGTTGAATACAAGAACATCCGGTTTTGGGACACCTTCAATGCCTTTGAATGCCCTGGAAAGGGGTGATACGCCCTCTATAAAGGCTCCGATGTCTGCTGTCAGGTAAGAGCAAATATCCGGAGAATATCCCACGGCATTGGCTTTGGGTATGAGGTCCACCGCCATTCGGGTCGTGCCGAGCATGGCAGAGTGTGTTTCCGGAAAATAAGTCAGAAAACCCATGCCCCTGAGTATTTCGGCGGGTCCAACACTGGAGCACCAGGCAATTTTCTGCTTGCCGCTTTTAGAGGCCTCATCCAATTCATAGTAATAATCTGCCATGAACTTTCCCATGTCCCTGGCGGTTTTCAATCGTCGAATATTGATCTTTTTTTCGTCGTTCATAGAGATACCCCACTAGTTCAATTTTGAATTTTAAGTGTTGAATTTTTAATTATTTGGCTTATAACGGTCATAAGCTGGGACGCTATAATGCTGCCATGAGCTCAAAACTCTCAGCCACCCTCCAAACCTCCAACCCTTCAACCCTCCGACCCTGCCTGCGCATACAGCGCCGCCCCGATAGCTCCGGTCAACTGGGGAAATTCGGGTACGAGAATCTGCCTGTTGATGAGTTCTTCCGTCATGGTTACGAGATAAGGGTTGTGAGCCACCACGCCACCTGTCATCACTACGTTATCCGTAAAGGCATCCATCTCGACCACCCGTTTGATGACCGAGTAAAACAGACCCTTGACAATGTCACTGACTTTTTTACCACGGCGGATGTTTTCAAGTACTTCCGTACCCGAAAAAACAGTACAGAAGCTGCCCAGTTTAACCATTTCCATGGATTGTACGGCCAGCTCATTCATTGCTTCAAGGGGGATGTCCAGACGCGGGGACATTTCTTCCAGAAAAGCGCCGGTTCCCGCGGCACATTTCCGGTTCATTTTAAAACCGGTTCTGCGACCCTTATCGTCCAGTTTGATGATTTTGTTGTCCTGACCGCCGATATCGATAATGGTAATGGCAAAAGGGTAGTAGAGATAGCAGCCCTTTGCGTGGCAGCCGATTTCGGTTTTGGTTTCGTCAGAGTAGGTAACATTCTTACGGCCGTAACCCGTCGAGACCACGCGTTGAATGTCGGAACGAGTAGCACCGGCCATTTTAAGGGATGTTTCGAGGCAGTTGTCGGCGGTTGCGGAAAAATCAGTTCCTGATTTCTGAACATCATAGCCAAGCAGCTGATGTGCTGTATCCAAAATCGCCAGCTTGGTTCGGGATGCCCCCACATCGACACCGACGTAGATGGGTTTCAATGGTGCCATTACTTGGATTCTAACCCTTTAACCAGGGAACGCAACGTTATGTTGTAGGGCGTTTCAATGCCTGCCCGTTGACCGTATTCCACAAATTTACCATTGATATAGTCGATTTCCGTTCGCCGTTTATTTTCGATATCCATCAACATGGAAGGTTTGTGATTTCCTGCATTACGCATATATGCAATGGCATTGGGGTAGAAATCCCACCCCAGGTTGATTTCATTGGCCCGTGCCACTTTGATGCACTCCTTGACCAGGTTGTCGACGATATTGAAGACAATGGGGTCATTCATGGCCTGAGCCATGGTGAGCCCGGTGACGGCACATACCGGATTCATACAGGCATTTAAAACCCCTTTGCGCCATACCATGGAAATAATCTCGTCGGTGCGCTCCGTCTCGAGGCCACTCCGGGTCAGGGCATTGGCAATGGCAATGGCAGCATCTTTCGATTCTGGACTAAGCTCCTGAATAAAGTGAGGCGGGTGGTGAAACGGCATGGAGACGTGACAGGGTGATTTTAGACCACAACCGTAATTTACGACGGCTCGCATGGACGGTTTGTCTCCAAGCGTCTTGGATATTTCAAGCTCTGTATCGATGCCGTTCTGCCAGCTGACCACAAACATACCATCCTGATAAAAACTTTCGATGGCCGATACGATCAAGGGCAGTGCATTGGCTTTGACCGTGATGAAAATAACATCCGGCTGGTGGTCGGCGATCTCGTCCACTGTCAGGCAGGTGCGGGTTACCGGCTGCAGGAGATTTTCAGCGCCTTCGAGGGTGATGCCGGGGTCCAGAGCCGGTTCCAGCAATTCAGGCATGATATCGCAAAGGGTAACATCATACCCGTTTTTTGCAAGGAAAGCAGCGACAATGCAGCCAACAGGACCCGCGCCGATGACAGCAAATTTCCGGGGACTAAATGACGATTTTCCCTTCATTATTTCTTCCCCCTTTTGAAATTCAAAGAACGAATTTCAAAATATATAAAAGATAAATAAAAAGCGACGAAGTCGCGTCAAATAAAATTGCGAAGCAATTTTATTATCTTAACTGCTTGGGTCGTTCATCCACAACGCGCAGGGCTTTGCCTTCACTCCTGGCAATAAACTTGGGCTCTACAAGATTGACTTCGACACCGATGCCCATGTTACCCTTGATGTGACCCCTGATTTTGCCTTCGATTTCGGATCGCTTGTCTGCGCCCGCATCGTAAACTTCTTTTTTGGCTTCAACTTGAACGACGAGCTGGTCCAGGTAGCCTTTTTTGCGAACGATCATGCGGTACTGTGGTTCGACCTCATCGATATCCAGCAGCAAGGATTCTATCTGGGATGGGAACACGTTGACGCCGCTGATGATCAGCATATCGTCTGTTCGTCCGAAAACCTTCTGCATTTTGATCAGGGTCCGGCCGCAGGCACATTTTTCACGTCTGAGACTGGTGATATCTTTGGTGCGATATCGGATCATGGGCATGGCCCTGCGCTGTAGGGATGTGAAAAGCAGTTCGCCTTTTTCACCGAGAGGCAGTGGTTCCATGGTTGCCGGGTCGACAATTTCAGCCAGATAGTGGTCTTCGTTTATATGCAGGCCATCCTGAGCCTCGCAGTCAAAAGAAACACCGGGCCCCCCAAGTTCTGTCAAACCATAGGATTCGTGCGCCTTGATGCCCATACGTTCTTCAATTTCCCTGCGCATCTGAGACGTCCAGGGTTCGGCACCGAACATTCCAACCCTTAAGGGCAATTTGCGGATATCGACTTTCAATTCTTCAGCACGCTCCGCAATTGTCAGCGCATAAGAGGGTGTGCAGCAGAGTACATCGGCTTTAAAATCCTTCATCAATGTAATCTGGCGTTCCGTCAGGCCGGCACTGGTGGGAACCGTCGTGCATTTGAGGGCCGTGGAACCCTGATGAAAACCGAGGCCGCCGGTAAAAAGGCCATGACCGTAAGCATTCTGAACCACATCTTCAGGTCGAACACCTGCAGCCCAGAAATTCCGAACCATGCATTCCGTCCACTGATCGAGGTCCGCCTGGGTATAAGGGCCGGTTATGGGCTTTCCGGTGGTTCCGGAAGAGGCATGCACCCTGACAACTTCCTTCAGCGGTACTGCACACAAGTCAAAGGGGTAATTGTCGCGCAAGTCTTCTTTCACGGTAACAGGAAATTTGGCAATATCTTCCAGACCTTTAATATCACCCGGCTTAACCCCCATTTCCTTGAATTTTTTTTGATAGAAGGGAACTTTTTTAGATACCCACTCAACTGTCTCTTTCAGTTTTTCCAATTGCAGCTCTTGGAGCTTTGCAGCCGGCATGCACTCGAATTCTTTATTCCAGGGCATTTGATACCTCCTTGACGTTATATGCATGAAGATGGTTTTAAGTTTTAAGTTTTAGGTATTAGGTTTTAAGTGGTTCAATAATTATGAAATGCTTTGTCATAAAACCTAAAACTTAACACTTAAAACAAACTGATTTCAAATAACTACAAAATGATCAAGTTTACTTAGCTATTATTTTCTGCCGCTGAAAAACCCAGATCAAAGGCTTTCAGATTGGTTTCTACAAAAGCCTGTTTTGTGGTGGTGCGTATGGCATGTTTGATGTTTTCGGCGGACAACGGCAGAATACCGGTCTGAATCAGTGCACCCAGCAGGACAATGTTCAAAGACATGGGGTTTCCGGCCTGGCTTGCAAGATCAGAAGCGTCAAAGGCAATGAGTCGATGCGTTTTGTCTTTGATGAGGCGCTGGAGTTCCTCTATGTCGGGATAGGTACCGATACCGATACCCACAGTAAAGGGTGGTAACGGCGATGTATTCGTAATGACCACCGTCTCCTTGCGGCATTTGTTCAGGGCACGTGCCGTTTCAGAGGGCTCAAACCCGACCAGGATATCTGCCTCTCCATCAGAGATGATCGTACTTTTGGCATCTCCGAAAACGATTGCCGATTCGACAACCCCACCCCGTTGAGCCATACCGTGAATTTCGCTCATTTGAACGGGTATGCCGGAAATCAATGCAGCCTCGCCGAGAACTTTTGACGCCAGAAGGTTTCCCTGACCACCCACCGCTACAATTATCAGTCTTTTCGTTTCCATGATTTTTCCCATCAGTTTAATTAATCATTTTGTAATATCTTATATCGTCCTAAATATTCGTGGTTAATAGCTTTTTGTGTTGGAGCGACAAGGTCGCATTCCATGAAATCGTCTTTATGATTTCATGGGCAATATTGCGTTTTCCGGGCATATTTGTGCGCAGACAGCACATCCCACACAGATATCCGGATCAATTTTAACACGGTCTTCGGCGATAAAAAATGCAGGGCACCCCAAACTGGTGATACAATCCTTATGATCCTTGCATTTATCGGTTACATGGAAGGGACGTACCTTGAGCTGCTTTAATGCTTTAGCATACAACGTACAGATTTCCTTGGAAATGATAACCGAGACACCCTCATAGTTAACAGCATCTTTAATAGCTTCTATACTTTTCTTTAATCTGAACGGCTTGATGACCGTGACATGTTTTACACCGATGCCTTTGACAACTTCCTCAATGGAAATCCGGCCGTAATCGGTTAGATTCAAATTGGTCATGTCGACGCCCGGGTTAGGCTGGTGCCCTGTCATGGCTGTGGTACCGTTATCGAGAATGACCAGCGTAAAATTATGGTTGTTGAATACGGCGTTGACGAGTCCGGTAATACCGGAGTGAAAGAATGTAGAATCCCCGATAAAGGCAATGACTGTTTTATCGGTTGTCTTGGAGAATCCACAGGCCGTACTCACGGAGGAACCCATACAAATGAGAAAATCACCCATTGACAGGGGGGGTAGAAAACCGAGTGTGTAACATCCAATATCGGTTGGATAAATGGTTTCCTGGCCTTCAACCGCTTTGCTTACGGCGTAAAACGTGGCGCGATGGGAACAGCCTGCACACAGATTGGGTGGTCGCTGGGGGATTTCCGGTACGTCGCTCAGGTCCGGAATAACAGCCGTTGTAACGGGAACCCCAAAGAATTGGCCGATGACCTTCCGGACCAGTGAGGGATCGAACTCGTAAAGCCGGCTGAAGAGACCCTCTCCCTTTCCTTGAATGGGAATCGTAATCCGGGCTTCCTGGGCAAACGATTTAATGGCCTCTTCCATATAGGGTTCGCCTTCTTCCACCACAAGAATTTTTTCACAATCGGCGGCAAATTGTTTGATGAGGTTTTCCGGCAAGGGGTGAGAGAAACCGATTCGAAGGGTTTTAATTTTATCTTCGATACCCAGGTCCTTGATAGCATCGCATACATAGTTGTAACTGACGCCGTTGCAGACGATGCCCCAGGAACCATTACCGGAAGAAAAGTTATATTCTGAAGTTTCGGATATTTCCTGTGCTTTCTGAATGTTTTCCAGAAGCTTGACGTGCAGTTTTCGCGAAACGGCGGGTACAGTTACCAGGTTGAACGGATCTTTGGTAAAGTCGCCCCTGGTATTGCGTTCCTTAATGGAACCAAGGCTGACGATGCCTGTGGAGTGGTTCACGCGTGTTGTGGTACGGAAGAGAACGGGTTCCTGTAATTTCTCGGAAAGGTCAAAGGCATAAGGGATCATTTCTTTTGCTTCTTCCACAGAAGACGGTTCAATGATCGACAATCCCGAAAGTTTCCCGTAATAGCGGTTATCCTGTTCGTTCTGGCTCGAGAACATAAAGGGGTCATCGGCTGTCAAGATGACAAGACCGCCTTTGACACCCACGTAAGCGAGGGTCATAAGTGGATCTGCTGCAACATTCAGCCCCACATGCTTCATCATGCACATGGTTCTGACACCTGAATTCGCTGTCGCGGCAGCAACTTCAAGAGCTACCTTTTCATTGGTACTGTATTCGAAGTAGAGGTCGCATTGCTGAGACATCTGGAAAAGGGAAAGGGATATTTCAGAAGACGGCGTTCCTGGATACGTTGTGGCAAAGGCTACGCCTGCCTCGATTGCGCCTCTGGCAATGGCTTCATTCCCGAGAAGCAGCATTTTCTTTCCCGGCTCATCAATGAGTAATTTGTGCATAATCTTTTCCTTAGAATATTTGAGTGAGAAGGGGTAAACACGCGTGAATTTCATTTCGTGTTCGAAGCTACATTACAGCTACAAAACGGTTTAGTCAAGATAAAATCGCTTCGCGATTTTATCTTTGGCGGCGTTCGCCGCACATGGGTTTGAGGAGATCAAATACAGGTCACGTCCGGCATGGCAGGGCATGTTTGAGTTCATTAATCAACTCAATGGACGTCATGACACGGAAGAGGGGATAGAGTGGGTTGCGGCGATAAATATCAAGCGTTTGCTCATGCAGCTCTTGTGAAAAAGCAGTCGAGCAGTCTTCTAAAATCACGGCCTTGAAATCGTGGCACAGGGCATCCATGGCCGTTGTCAGCACACAAAAGGGTGTGGCGATACCTGCCACCGCACAAAGTGTAATCCCACGATCGTGCAACATGTCTTCAAGTCCGGTTTTGAAAAATGCTGAAAAACGCGGCTTGGGAAGCCAGGTATCTGTTTCCTGAAAATCAAGATCATCCACCACTTCCGCGCCTTCGGTTCCGGCCAACGAATGGGGCGGCATTCTGCCGGTAAAGATGAAGTCTTTTTCGTTGAAAGCGTCTGTTGAAAAAATAACCGGCCATTCGTGGGAACGGAAAAATTGGATGGTTTGATTCAAGGGATCGATGGTCTTTCTGGCAAGAGGCGTGATGGGAAGGTTTTTCTCTTCCTTGAAGTTGTCCTTAACCATGTCGATAATCAGCAGAGCAGGGGACTCGGTTGCTGAGTTTTTTGTGTTTCTTGTGTTTCTTGGGTTTGTTGAGTTCATAGAGTTGCTCCGGGTATAACAAATTAGGGTTTGAGGGTTAGAGGTTTGGAGGGGTGCGAGTGGCTGATAGCTATAGGCTGACGGTTGTTCCCAGTATTAAGCATTCAAAATCGAGTTTACGTCTCCCAACCCCATAGCAACACATATGACCTTGAGCTAATTGCAGCCTCCCGGCATCCGAGCTTCCCAGCTTCCCAGCATTCGCCTAAAATCGCCCTATGATTTTAGGCGAGTATAGATCGTCTTGTACTTATCGACGGACGCCCGCATACAATCTGTGCATCCGGGTTCTTCGCTTGGGTTAAAAGGCTCAAGAAGAACTTCCAGCCCGATCTCTTCGTACATTTCTACAATATCGGATAACCGGGGTTCATCATGGGTGGATTGCTTTGTCCATCCCTCTTTGTTGAGTTCTTGTTCGCGAGACATCATTCAGACCATTAGCCTATTAGACTGTTAGGCTATTAGGCTGTAGGCGGCTAATAGTCTAATGGTCTAACAGCCTACAGCCTATTATTTATTCTTCCAATTCGGTTTTCTCTTTTCGTAAAAACCGGCAATCCCTTCCAGGGTGTCTTCTGTTTTCATGAGGGTGTTGAGAAACAGGTCGCTGACGCCTTCCAGTGCATCCGGCGTGCTCATGCCGAGATGTTGCGTCACTGCCTGTTTGTTCAAACGAAGAATTAACGGGCTGCTTGCCTGGATATTTTTAATCCAGTCCCCAACGGCCGCATCAAATTGATCATCCGGGACGGTCAGGCTGACAAACCCCATGGATTTGGCGGCATCGGCACTATAGACTTTGCCGGAGCAGCAGACTTCAATGGCTTTTGCCGGGCCCACCAATTTGGGAAGGCGTATGGCTGCGTATGGCGGCAAGAATCCGAGTTTCACTTCAGGCTGTCCAAATTTTGCACTTTCCCCGGCGATAATCACGTCACATGCAATAGCGTATTCCATTCCGCCGCCCAGGCACGCACCGTGTACGGCTGCCACAGTGGGCATTTTGAGAGCCTCCAGAAGCGTTAAGGAACGGTTAAAGGTTGCAATCATCTGGTCTACCATATCCGGTTTGTGGTCGCCCACATCGACTCCGGCGCACCAGCTCGAACCTTGTCCCTTTATAATCAGGCATTTGATATCAGGATCATTGGACAGGTCTTCCAGGGTATCACAGAAAAGATTCATCATGTCGATGTTGAACACATTGTGTTTGGGCCGTGCAAAATAAATTGTTGCAACACTGTCTGAATTTTCGATGATAATCGTTTTGTCTGTCATGTTTATTGTCCTTGGGTTTGGTATTTGGTTTTAGGTGTTAGGTTTTAAGTTTTAGGTAAGTTACGAGCAATGAGCTAAAAGTAAGATCATACCATTCAAACGACATAGGAGCGACAATGTCGCTTATGATAAAACCTGAATTGAGCGATTTTTATCTCGATCTGCACCGATCTCTTGCGGATCGAGGGTTCGCAAAAAGCCTCGACAGATCCACGGGTATGCCTGTGTTTTTTG
>QMMS01000119.1 GCA_003647375.1 Deltaproteobacteria bacterium | reverse complement strand
CGTGAGATCAAGGCGGACGACAGATTTAACCCGGAGTAATAGCGTGCTATTTTGAGGAGTTAAATCATGGCGTCCAACGCCGATATCGCGGAAAAAGACCATTTGTGGGTGGGCAATAGGTAGAATGTTATGCAGAAAAAATACACAGGCCCGATCACCCAAGAGACAACAAGACAATCCCCCTCATCATTATATTGGTGCAGCGACCACAAGGGAAAGCGTTACACATTTGAAGAATCACTGGAGGTGGCGCGTGCGTTTCATGGCTATCCTGCCCCGGGACTCATTTTGGGGGTCAGGATGGTATCACTGGCGATGCAGCACCTGCCCGAGAACATCCTGTTTGATGCTGTTACAGAAACCCGTAGCTGCCTGCCCGACGCCGTTCAGGTCCTCACCCCCTGCACGGTCGGCAACAACTGGCTGAAGGTCATGGATCTGGGGCGCTATGCACTATCACTTTATGACAAATATACAGGAAAAGGGGTAAGGGTCAGTATCGATTCGCCTCGGCTGAAAAAATGGCCGGAGTTGCACGCCTGGCTTTACAAAACAAAAACCAAACGCGAGCAGGATTCAGAGGCCCTATACAAAGACATCCAAGCCGCCGGCGAGCACGTTTTGAATATTGAGCACATTGAAATCCAACCTCGGCACCTTAAAAAAGTCAGCAAGGGGGCAATCGATACCTGCACCGGCTGCGGGGAGGCGTTTCCCTTGAATCACGGTAATATCTGCCGGGTGTGCCAAGGCGAGACGCCATACCGGATGCCGGATACTTCCAGGAAGGAAAACCCGTTAAAAAGAACTCCCGCGGTTAAGCGGGTCTCCGCCGAAGAGGCTGTAGGAAAGCGTCTGGTTCATGACATGACGGAAATTATTCCCGGGGAAAAAAAAGGTCCGGCTTTTAAACAGGGGCAAATCATTGAACCCGGCGACATCTGCCGATTGCAGAAAATGGGAAGACAGCATGTTTACATTGAAGATGATTCCAAATCGGTTGAAGGATTTATTCATGAAGACCAGGTCGCACTAGCCTTTGCCGGATGTATGGCCGGTGAGGGCGTCACGTTTCAGGACAATCCTCACGAGGGCAAGACTGAACTGACAGCTTCGGCAGATGGATTGTTCGAGGTCGATACCGTCCGCCTGGAGCTGTTTAATGGTTTTCCCGGAGTCATGTGCGCATCCCGGAAGTGTTTCGATGTCATACAAAAAGGCGATACCTTGGCTGCAACCAGAGCCATTCCGCTATTTCTTGCTGAAAATGAATTTGAACGTGCCATGGCGGCACTTCGTTCGGGACCCCTATTCCGGGTGCTCCCCCTCAGGAAGTTAAACGTGGGAATACTGGTAACCGGCACCGAAATCTTCAGGGGTTTGATTCAAGATAGTTTTATCCCAATTGTTAAATCAAAAGTTGAAAAATTTGAATGCTCTGTGGTTGATGCATGTATTGTCCCGGATGATCGTGGGGCGATTTCAGAGGGCGTCAAGAAAATGATAAAAATCGGCGCAGACCTGATTGTGACAACGGCGGGATTGTCTGTCGATCCTGATGATGTTACCCGGCAGGGCCTTGTAGATGCAGGATGCACCGATCTGTTGTATGGCGCTCCAATTCTTCCCGGTGCCATGACACTTCTTTCACACATCGGCGACGTACAGGTGATGGGCGTGCCTGCATGTGGCCTCTTCCACAAAACCACCAGTTTTGATATTTTGCTGCCAAGACTTCTAGCTGGATTGACCATCACAAGAAAGGACCTTGCCGCCCTGGGGCATGGCGGGCTGTGCCTGGAATGCCAACCATGTATTTATCCTGCTTGCTCCTTTGGAAAATAGATCTATATTTCCCTATTACTGTAGCCCTCTGGCCACACGATCTTCTAATTTCTGGATGGCGATGGAGCAGGGTAGTGTAAGCATCAGATATAGGATTGTAACGGTGATCCAGATCTCCATGGTGAGCAAGGTGCCGGTCATGAGTTCATTGGCCCGGAAGGAGAGTTCGGGTATGGAAATGACGGAAACGATGGAGGAGTCTTTGATCAGGGAAACAAATTGGCCGGCCATTGGCGGTAAAATACGCTGAAAGGCCTGAGGCAGTATGATGTATCGCATCATCTGATATTTTGTCATGCCCAGGGAGTGGGCTGCTTCCCACTGGCCTCTGCGAATGGACTGGATTCCGGCCCTGACAATTTCGGTGATATAGGCACCTTCGAAGATTGCCAGAGTAAAGAGAGCGGACAGGAATGTCGTGAGCTGTTCCGGTGGAGCCAGACAGACGGTCACAAGTGTTACCAGGAAGTTATCCTTGCCTTCCAAAGCGTCTCCGATACCGCTGTAGGGCAGGAGGTGGGTTCCGATAAAAAAATAGACGATAAAGATGATTACCAGGGGTGGCAGGTTGCGCATGGTTTCGACATAGGTGCCACTGATCAGCCTCAGAAATACTACCTTGGATGAGCGGCAGATACCCATGACTGTGCCCAGAATAATGGCCAGAATGGTGCCAAAGATGCTGAGGCGGATGGTGTTGAACAGGCCCCACATCAACACGTTGGATACCCATTTTCCGCTCTCATCATCGAAACGGTACAAAAATTGGGGGATTTGATGCCAGTTCCATTTGTAGTTGAGCCCGATTTCCACCCGGTAATATATGGCCACGCCGGCGATCAGGAGAATGGCGCCTGCAATAACGTCAGATTTTTTTAATTGGATATTTTTTTTGAGCATAGAGTCTTCACTCTGACAATTTTAAAAAATGAACGTCCAACATCGAACATCGAACGTCCAATGATGAATGAAAACAAAAACCTAATACCGACTCTTGCGGATCAAGGGTTCGGGAAAAATCGCTCAGTTCAGGTTATAGTAAAATAGTGCCGGCATTTTCTGCCGGCACTATTGCATGTGGTTCTAAACCGTTTGTATTGAGCGCTGATGCTTCACTTCGTGTCACTCGGACCCTGGAATCCTTGACCCCTTGGACCCTATATTTGGATCAGCTTTTTAGAAGGTGATCCAAATTTATTTAAGCAAAGCTTCCCACTCAAGGCTCTGCCACCAGTATTCAACTTTTTTCTGGATGAAACCGTTGTTGCGAACCGTCGTGATCCAGTTGTTCAGATAGGCCAGGGTGTCCGGGTCGCCCTTGGGGACGCCGATGCAGATGGGCTGCTGGACCAGATTCTTGTCCAGAAACATGAGGGTTTCGGGATACTTGGCAGCCAACTGGGCCGGCTGTGGCGCTGAACCCAGGAACGCGGCAGCTTTACCATTCAGCAGTTCCTGCACCATGGGGCCTTCGTCGGGAAACAGTCGGACTGTGGCATTCTTGAAAGTTGCTTTGGCCAAAGCAGCACCGGTGGTGCCCACACGTGATATAATCGTGTTGCCTTTCTTGTCAAGGTCCATATAGTCGGTGACGCCTGCTGCAAAATTCTTGTGGACCACGACATTCATACCTGAATAATCGTAAGGATTGGTGAAGTTGATTTTCAAGGCCCGCTGGGGTGTTCCGGTCATACCGGCGATAATCAGATCAAATTTGCCGGTCAGGAGCGAAGGAATGAGGCCTTCCCACTTGGTGGGCACAAATTCAATTTTGACGTCCATGTCCTCGGCCAGTTGTTTGGCTACATCTATCTCGAATCCAACCCACTCTCCCTTTTTGTCCTGCATGGCCCAGGGTACAAATGTGGCGAGGCCAACCCGCAGTTTACCCTTGCGCATAACCTTGTCAATGATGCTGGATTTAGTGAGTTGCTTGTTGATATCATCGGCGGCCACAGATCCTGCAAGGCAGAACATCAGTGCCATCATAACTGCCGTAGCAACCGTTATCACACGTTTTTGTCCCATGATCTTTTTTTTCATCGTCTTGGTCTCCTTTTTGTAATGTGGGTGAATTCAAACAACATTCATATGACTTTTGCCGAATTGTTAACTTTTAACATATTAACCCGGTGACTAAATAGCCAACCCCGTCATGCCGGACTTGATCCGGCATCCAGTGTCTTTCTGGATTCCCGCCTCCGCGGGAATGACAACCGTGGGGTATTTAACCGCCGGAGTAATATCACTCGAACCCTTTGTTAGCTTTTTAGGAGTTTAGACTGTAGACTGTTAGCTGCTTATTGCTGATTGTCTTCGGCAACCCTTGGACCCTACATCGGGTTTATTGTGTTTATTGTGTTCATTGTGTTTGTTGGGTTTATTGAGTTGCCCTCAGCTATAGGCCTTTAGCCACCCTCGGACCCTTGTATCACCCTCCGCCCCTCGTACCCTAAATTTGGATCAACTCTTTTGGAGATGATCCAAATTTCATAGTATCTGACTCAGAAACAGTTTGGTGCGATCCATTTTAGGCTCGGTGAAAAAGTGATCCGCCGTGCCTTCCTCCACCTTCATGCCATCTTCCATAAATATAACCCAGTCGCTGACTTCCCGGGCAAATCCCATTTCGTGGGTAACGACAACCATGGTCATTCCCTCAATCGCAAGGGCTTTCATCACCTCGAGAACTTCCCCGATCATTTCCGGGTCCAGGGCACTGGTGGCTTCATCGAACATCATCACTTTTGGTTTCATTGCCAACGCCCTGGCAATGGCCACCCGTTGCTGCTGTCCGCCGCTGAGTTGGCTTGGAAATGCGTCTGCTTTTTCTGAAATGCCCACTTTATTCAGCAGCTGCATGGCTTCGTCGTCAGCCTCACTTTTGGACCTTTTGCGGACGAGTATTTGTGCCAGGGAGATGTTTCTCAGAACCGTAAGGTGCGGAAAGAGGTTGAAATGCTGGAATACCATGCCCACTTCCTTACGGATCTCCAGGCGGTTCTTCTTGTTGTCGTCGAGGGGAATACCATCAATGGTGATGGATCCTGTATCGATTTCCTCCAGCCCGTTCAGGCACCGCAAAAAAGTTGACTTTCCGGATCCGGACGGCCCGATTAAAACCACAACTTCGCTGCGGCGAATGTTCGTGGTAAAATCTTTCAGCGCCACGACACCATTGGTAAACGTCTTGCCGATTCCGTCGACGTGGATAATGTAATCACCGAACTCCTTAGAACTCATGCGTGTACCTCATAAGGATCAGGTTGTTTAGACTGTAGGCTATTAGGTGTTTAGCATGTTGCCCGACGGCGTGCCTTGAACGCTTTCAGCCTCCATCATATTCAAAATATTTACTTATTTTTCTATCCGAAAAACGCTGTATTTTAGATCGTCTTCACCGATCTCCGCCTACAGCCTAACAGCCTATCCTCCTGTCGTGCTACGTCACGACCCTGTAGCGCTTTTCAAAATAAGCCACGACCTGTGACAACGTGATGGCCAGCGCAAGGTAAATTGCTGCGATGGTAAAAAAAATTTCGAATACCAGAAATGTCTCCGAGGCGATTTCATTGGCTTGCATGGTCATCTCATATATGGCGATGACGCTGACCAGAGACGAATCCTTGATCAGGGAAACTGCCTGGCTGGTCAAGGGCGGAAGTATTCGCCGTATGGCCTGGGGCAGGATGATATAGCGATAGTTCTGGTACGTGCTCAGCCCCAGGGTGTAGGAGGCTTCCCATTGTCCCTTATTGACGGCAACGATGCCTGACCGGTAAATTTCCGAGGCATAGGAACCTTCAAACAAGCTCAGCGCCAGGACACCTGCTACAAAACGATCGATGTCCAGAATCGGTGCGACAACGAAATACATGAAAAATATCTGTACCAGTAATGGCGTGTTGCGCGTAATCTCAAGATAGACACGGGCAATACCTCTTGCCAGCAACGAGTTGGAAAGACGCATCAAAGCCGTGACGAGCCCGATGATGTAGGTCAGAATAAGGCTGATCCAGGTGAGATTCAGGGTTATCTTGAGTCCTTTCAGAATGGGTCCGGCAATGAATCGTCCGTCATCGAATTCATATAGATATTTGGGAATCCGAAACCACTGCCAGTAATATCCCTGATCTTCGGCACCCTTCAGAAGGAAGAATGCTCCCCCGATCATAAGGAACAGGTATGCCAATATATCAAAGAGGTGCATCCGTTTAAAAAATCGATAGATTGAATTTATCATAGGCCTACAAAATACGTTTTGGCGTAAATAGCCTGGTTTTTTTGGCCAGGCCAGAGCCATTTGGCTATACCGATGGCTGAAGCTATTTAAACCCGTATAGGGTTTACTCAGTTTCGGGTCCTATGGGCCCGAGTCTCTACTTGGACCCCGGTTTCCCCACCAGGTGGTCATCGGCTTTTTTTACGACGCTGTTCATATCACGCCGAATATCATCGGGTAGAGACGGGGGGGCCAGTTGCATTCGAAGTTCCTTATACCTTTCCACGGCGCGTTCGTAAAGACCTTTGGCACCTTTTGTTTGCCGGTGATCCAAACTGTCGGCAACAAACAGGCTGGGACGAATGTTGTCCCTGCAGTATCGCAGGGTGTGATCGGTGGTCACAAAATTTCCATCGGGCGAGTTGTCCAGAATATCCTGCAATGCCAGGGTGTCATCATTTACCACCACGGGGCCGTTACATTTTTGAATGATGGTGAACAGCTGATCGTCGATGATCAGCTGAATCGGGCTGGCTGCCGTGGCCCCACCCAGCCTTCCGGCGCCGTATTGAATATCACTTCCTGCAAGGTCCAGCAACGCCGGCATCAAGGATTTTTCAACCAGGGCCTGTCCGTCCGACAGATAGGAATCGGTCATGAAGGAAAATGTTTCCACCGGGATGTCGAATCTGTTCTTGATGAATTGGGACGCCGCCGCCCGGCCAAGCATGCTTTCGGCATTCCCCAGAAGCGCGTTGCCGGTGGCCATATCCATGCTGGTGGTGTAAACAGATCCGATGACCGGCGTTCCGGGCTGAAAAATCTGGGTCATCACGACCATGGCGAGAATTTCGATGCTGGCCAGGAGAACGGTCCCTGCAACGGTTATCGGCGCGGTTGCACCTGAAATGGCCAGGGAGTTGGCCACCACAGGAACGCCATATCGGCAGGACTGGAGGATGGTCTCCATGTCCATGGGTTTGAATTGAAGCGGCGAAAGGGATGTGGGGTAGGTAAGGAGCATGGGTCTTTCCTTCAACGCTTCAACGCTGCCTGCCTTTGCGAGCATCAGCTCGAACAGAAAATCCACGGTTTCGGGACAGTATGCCAGTACCATCAGGGGTTTGGACGTGTTCTGCAGGTGGATGTTCAGGGAATGCACGTCGGCGGTTTCGTAGGGGACGTCCATGGGTGTCTGCATGGCAATTTTATGTATATTTTCCAATCTGTCGGCGAGCTGGGTCCACTCGGCAAGGCTTTGCCTGGTGACATCCACGAATGTGTTGATATCCGGGTCGTGATACTGCATGGTCTGGACACAGGTGCTGGTGTAAAAGGATCCTGTTGGGTGGGGGACCACAAAATCGTGTTTCTCGTGACTTCCCTTGACCGTGAAGCTGTGGGGTACCGTTTCCAGAGCCGCTTCGATCATGTCCCGGCTGAAACGAACCTGCTCGGCCTTGTCATCGACGTCTGCGCCTGCTCTTTTTAGTATGGCCAGCGCCTTTGGATATTCGATTTTCACGCCCTTATTCGAAAGAATATTGAGGCATTTTTCATAAATAAGGATTTCTTCGTTTTCGGTGAGAAATCGAAGACGTGGGTTGTGGGGCATTTGGGCTCTCCTTATATTCAAGTTTCAAATCCGAAGCACGAAATTCGAAATTCTAAACGGTTCGACAGGCTCACCGCCCTGAGCAACGCCGAAGGGCAATATCAAATGACAAAAATATCGAATGCTCAAAACAAACCGTATGACATTCAAGCCCAAAGGCTATGTTTTGGTCATTTGAGCATTCGATATTTGGATTTGCTTCGAATTTCGATATTCGAATTTCTAATTTATTCCTTGGTGTGTGCACTTCGACGCAGTTGCCGACCGCCTTCGGGACCGAAGGTTGCAACAGGGCTCCACCAGAGGGGCACCTTGATACTGTCGCTGGTCAATTTGCCACGTCCCTCAGCCGTTTCACGGGCTGTTTCATATCCTGCCTGGGCATGGCGCACTACACCGATACCAGAGTCGGTAGTCATACACGCATCCAGGCGAAAATCGGCCTCGTCGCTGCCATCGGCTATCATGGTTACGCCGGTATGAACTGCTTCCCCCATGGAGTAATTGGCCTGAATAGCGATGAGATCACACATGGCCGCGCAGTTCAGGAGCGCATTGAGCATGGGCCAGTCTGATATCAGATCCCCGCCGTCCTTCATCTTCTCCGACTCAAAGGTGGGGTTCACGATGGATCCGGAGTCCAGGTTGTCCCGGGAAAAAGCGACGGGACCTTTTACGTCACCCTTTTTGATGAGCTCATTGACTTTGAGGGCAAAGGCCTTTCTCTCTCCGAAGCCCAGGTAGCATACACGGGCCGGAAGTGCTTCGATGGGCAGGGTTTCCCGGGCCAGATTGATCCATTTCACCGTCAGTTTGTCCTCTGGAAACATCTCCAGAGCCAGATCGTCCAGGCGTTTAAGATCACCCGCATCCCCGGAAATACAGGTCCAGCGAAAAGGACCCCGACCTTCACAGAACAAGGGGCGAATATACTCAGCTACAAACCCCGGTATGGTCATGGCCTCTTCCTCCGGCATACCGGCATCACGGCACTCTTTTCGAATAGATGTACCATATTCAAATACCTGGATCCCATCTTTTTTGGAGAAAGCATTCATGGCTCTCAACTGTTTGACCATGGATTCACGGGCTTTTTCGAGATAGCCATCGCGGTTTTCAACCCTGAGATCTTCGGCCTCCGCCGGGGTATACCCTTCGGGTATGTAGGAAAGCGGATCATGGCAGGGGCACATTTCGGTGACGATGTCGGGTTCGAAGTTCTTGTCGTATGCTTCCCAGAACAGGGTGGCGGCATTTCCCACAACACCGATGGCAAGGGCCTTTTTTTCTGCGGCCGCCTGTTTGGCCATTTCAATGGCCGCATCCAGGCTCTTGGCCTTGACGTCGGTGAATCCGAGTTTGATGCGCTTGCCGATAATGGCTTCGTTGACATCCACGTCGATGCAGACGCCGCCGTGCATGTTCATGGCCCGGGGCTGGTTGGCGCCCATGCCCCCGTGGCCGGCCGTCAGAAGGATTCTTCCCACCAGGGAACTGTTGAAATGCTGATCTGCGATGGCGCCCAGCGTTTCGAAGGTGCCCTGGATTACCCCCTGGGTTCCAATATATTCCCATGGTGCTGCAGTGTATTGGGCGAACATGGTGAGGTTTTTTTCCTGGAGGTCATAAAATATGGGCCAGGTGGCTTTCATGATGTTGGTGGTTGCCATGACCACCCGGGGTGCGAGCTTGTGGGTTTTGAATACGGCAACGGGCATACCCGACTGCACAACCAGAGTCTCATTGTTTTCCAGGTTCTTGAGGGAATCGACAATGGCATGGTAGGATTCCCAGTTGCGTGCGCATTTGCCGATGCCGCCGTAGATCACCAGGTATTCCGGTGCTTCGGCATTTTCCATGTTGTTTTCCAGCATTCTCAAAAGGGTCTCCTGTTTCCACCCCTTACAACGCAGGGTATCCCCGCGTTGGGCTTTCACTTCATACAAGATTTCCGGTTTCATGCGTTTCCTCCCTATTATTAGCGATAAAATATGTAGAAATTTCGTAACTATTCAGCCGCCGATCTACGCTGATCATCACTGATATTTTTTCTTTTATTATCATATACAAATCTTTTAAATTCCGGTTTTCTGCCGAAATTTAATAATAAGCCAACTTCAATATTTGTTGCCTTCAAGTAATTGATTAATTGTGCTTCATGTGCAGTGGCCAGGACACGAACTGCTTTTAGCTCAACGATCACTTTTTCGTTTGCAATCAAGTCTGCCTTAAAACCCCCGATTTCTTTACCTCGAAAAAACACAGAAATATCTTTCTGCTTTTTTACACATAGTCCATATCCAGTCAGGACAATATATAAGGCATTTTCATAGACAGATTCCAGAAATCCATCGCCAAGCTCATTATAAACTTCATAAAAACTTCTAAGTATAATATCTGTAATTTCTTTGTGTTTAAACATAGCTGCGTTCATCTGTGTGAATCTGTGGCTGAATAGTTACGAAATTTCTTCAATTCAGTATAGCTATAAGCAGTAAGCCGCTTACAGTTTACTGCTTAAAGCTAAAAATGTGTATCCTCCTCGACCCCTCGGACTCTTGGAGCCTGTTTTTTATTGTTTTTGAATACCCATCAGCGCCTCGAGTATTTTCTCCCCTTTGATCAATTGCGCCAGCCGGGCGATATCCGGCGACATCTCCTTGTCTTTGTCATAGAAAGCCACATTTTTTCGAACCACAGCATGGGCGATTCGAGATCCCTGGCCGAGGCGCCGGGGACCGTCTTCCCGGAGATCGACAGCCTGCGCCGCACAAAGGAATTCGATGGCAATCACGTTGGTTACGTTTTCAAGAATCTCCCATAGATGCCGGGCACCATTGGCCCCCATGCTCACATGGTCCTCCTGGTTTGCGCTGGTGGGAATCGAATCGACGCTGTCCGGATGGGCAAGGGTCTTGTTGTCCGATACCAGTGCAGCGGCGGCATATTGCGCAACCATCAACCCGGTGTTGAGACCGTTTGCGGGTATCAACATGGAAGGAAGTCCGTAATTCAAGGCAGGCGTGAGCAGGGCGAATGAACGTCTATCGGAAATATTGGCAACCTCGGACATGACAATGGATAAAAAATCCATTATGAACGCCAGACCCTCCCCGTGAAAGTTTCCACCCGATATGCACGCATAAGGCTCCTCTCCATTCGAATCGAGGATCAGCGGATTGTCGATACCGGCGTTCAGGGTTCGTTCGATGTATCCCCGGGCAAACGCGATGGTGTCTTTGACCGGCCCTAATACCTGGGGAATACACCGCAGGCAGTACGCATCCTGAACCCTGTCCGTGGAATCCACCAGTTGGCTGCCCTGTAGCAGGTTTCTTACATTTTCGGCCACGGATATCTGCCCTTTCTGGTTTGCAGCTTCGTGCAGAGACGGGTGAAAGGCAGCCGATACCGCCAACAGGGCTTCCATACTCATGGCCGCGGCAATTTCAGAATGCCGGATCAGTTTTTCGCACTTTTCAACAGATAGGCAACCCACGGCAGCCATGAACGCGGTGCCGTTGATCATGGAATTTCCTTCTTTGGCCACCAGATTGAGCCTGGGGATATCGGCCTGGCGCATGGCTTCTTCACCGCTCATCAGCTCACCCTTATACCAGGCCTTGCCGCTGTATCCTCCCCCGTCGGCATCGCAGGTTGCCACAGCCGCAATCGTGGCCAGGGGTACCAGATCACCGCTGGCCCCCAGAGAACCCTTTTCCGGGACGTATGGGGTGACACCCTTGTTGAGCATGCCGATCAGGGTCTCAACAACCACCGGCCGGATACCGGATGGTCCGCCGGCCATGGTGTTGGCTCTGATAACCATCATTGCTCGAACAATGGCTTCGGGTAAGGGGCCACCGATGCCGGCTACGTCTGCCAGAATGACATTTCTGGACAGGATGCCGGCCTGGTCCGGATCGATGGTCTCATTGGCATGGGACCCGAATCCGGTGTTGATGCCGTAAAACACGGTATCCCGCTTTTGAATGGCTTTGTTCAGCCACTGGTGTGTGGCGGTCATACGGGATGCTGTCTCCGGACCGAGAGGCTTTACCGTTGCCCTTGCGTTGGCAACCGCATTGACCTCCTCGATGGTCAGTGCTTTTCCTGTTATTTCTATAGCTACCATGATGATAGGCCTCTTAAATAATGTAACTATTAATTCAATGTTTCTTGTTCGATATTCTGCAGTTCGTTTAAAAAATCCCTTAGATGCCTTGACTCTGAAGCCCTCCGGTTTTTGTAACGCTGGGGGTTACGCGTTTTTTCTCACAACAATCTTTCCATTTTTGATGACTGTCCAGACCGAGTTGTTGCCGATTTTGTATATGACATCTTCAAAGCTAGGCAGATTCCAGGTCTGGATATGGGACTTGTACACCT
>QMMS01000118.1 GCA_003647375.1 Deltaproteobacteria bacterium | reverse complement strand
TCCATAAATGGTCTTTTCACGCCCTGCCGGCGTTGGGCGCCATGATTTAACTCCTCAAAATAGCACGCTATTCCTCCGGGTTAAATCTGACGCCCGCCTTGTCAGAACGCGAAAATCCCTATTCTGGACGGACACTAACTAAGTTGAGCGTTTCAAATTTTAAGAATATGGGATTTACATTGTCTGAAGAACGGGAATAGGCTTCGTGGGGCAGTTCACGGGATTCTGGCATGTTTATTGTATCTCTTGTTAAGAAAATATTAACCATACGCAACATCAATCAAACCGGATTTTGAAATTAAGGAGGAACCCATGGCTCAAATAACACTCAATGGCAATCCGATCCATACATCAGGAAAACTACCCACGCCAGGCTATGCAGCGCCTGATTTTTCATTGACCAAAAATGACCTGTCCGACATGTCCCTGAGGGAGGTGGCAGGGAAGCGCGTCGTTCTGAATATCTTTACAAGTATCGACACATCGATCTGTTCGGCTTCTGTTCGCCGTTTCAACACGGAGATAAGTGATCATGAAAATGCAGTTGTGCTATGTATTTCCCGAGACTTACCCTTTGCCCATGCGCGGTTTTGCGAAGCCGAAGGCATAGAAAGCGCTATTACATTGTCCGAGATGCGCCACAGGGACTTTGGTGAAAAATATGGTTTGGCCATCCTGGACGGACCTTTGGCCGGCTTGTTGGCCAGGGCTGTCTTGGTGCTAGATGAGTCCGGGAAGGTCATCTATTCAGAGCTTGTTCAAGAACACGGAAATGAACCGGACTATGAAAAAGCGTTGGAGGTTCTTAAAAATGCAGCAAGCGTCGATGCCTGTACCACGAGTTTTACAGCCGAGCATGCCAGGGGAGAAGGAGAAGATGATGCGTGTGATGACGGACGCTCCGGCTGAACCTTATGAAAATCAGAGAAGAAAAGGATTCCCTGGGCAGCGTTGAAATCCCGATAGATGCCTACTACGGAGCACAGACAGAGCGGGCTCGGCAGAATTTCACGGACAGCGGGCTCGGATTGCCCAGCAGCTTTATCCGGTCACTGGCAATCATCAAGCGGTTTGCGGCCGCTGCCAATGGAGACCTGCAGCTCCTGGACCCGAAGATGGCTGAAATCATCATGACGGTTGCCCAGGAAGTGATTGACGGTGGATTCGACGATGCGTTTGTGGTGGACCTCTTTCAAACAGGGTCCGGAACCTCCACGAACATGAACATGAACGAAGTGATTGCATCCAGAGCAAATGAACTGCTCACGGGCAGAAAAGGCGGTAAATCCCCGGTTCACCCAAACGACCACGTCAATCTCGGACAATCGAGTAACGATATCATCCCCAGTGTTATTCATGTGGCCGGGTTGACGGCCATACGGACCGAATTGATCCCGTCCCTGGAAAGACTTGAGGCCGCGTTGACGAAAAAAGCCGCCGAATTTGCTTCCATCAGGAAGATCGGCAGGACCCATCTGCAGGATGCCGTCCCCATTTATCTGGGGGATGAGTTCGGTGGGTATGCACGGCAGGTAACCCTTTCCATCAAACGGATCGGGACCGCCTCTGAAAATCTCAGGGAACTTCCCCTGGGCGGGACAGCCGTCGGTAACGGTTTGAATACCCACCCGCAGTTTGCGGGTCGTGTGATCCAGATGTTGTCGGACCATCTGAAAATCGATTTTTTGGAGGCTGTCCATCATTTCGAGGCGCAGAGCGCCAAGGATGCAGTAGTCGAGATGAGTGGTGCATTGAAGACAACGGCTGTCAGTTTAACAAAAATTGCAAATGATATCAGGTGGCTTGCATCCGGCCCGCGTTGTGGCTTCGGTGAAATCCGAATCCCGTCACTACAGCCGGGGTCTTCCATTATGCCGGGCAAGGTGAATCCCGTCATACCGGAATCGGTTCTGCAGATTGCAGCCCAGGTGATGGGAAACGATCTCACCATCACCCTGGCAGCTCAGGGCGGCAACTTCGAGTTGAATGTCATGATGCCGGTTATGGCTTACAATCTGCTGCAATCCATATCGATCCTTTCCATCGGCGCCCACTCTCTTTCGGAAAAGTGCATCGAAGGGATCACGGCTGATCAGGAAAAGTGCAACTCCTATGTCGATAAGAGCCTGGCACTGGTAACCTATCTGGTTCCGCAGCTGGGATATGACAAGTCTGCAGCTATTTCGAAAAAGGCCCATGCCACTGGGAAGCGCATTGCGGACGTGGTACTGGAAGAGGGTGTTCTCACCCAAGAGGAATTGGACAAACTTATCAGGTGAAGAATATGGATACCGGTAGTTTTATCATTCAGTGTACAAATTGCAAAACCAGGAATCGGATACCCAAAAGCCGTGTGAAAGATGGGCCCGTTTGTGGGAAGTGCCGCATGAAACTGCCACCGCCCTCGGTGGTTCAACACCCCTTGATGGTGACGGACCGATCGTTTCAGGACGACGTTCTATCTTATCCGGGGGTGGTGCTTCTGGATTGCTGGGCTGCATGGTGCGGACCCTGCAGTATGATTGCACCCATCATGGATCAACTTGCGAGGGAGTTTTCCGGGCATGCCAAGGTGGCCAAGCTCAATATTGATCAAAACCCCATGACGGCAGCCCGTTATCATGTGCTAAGCGTACCGACACTGCTCTTTTTTAAAAACGGCAGGGTCGTGCATACTTTAGCCGGAGCATACGCCAAACCCGAGATCGAACGACAACTACGGGGCATGCTGTAAGGCATCAAGCATGAAAATTTTGATAACTGGTGGAACGGGATTTGTGGGAAGCTTTTTGTCGCGATATCTTGTGGACAGGGACCACCATGTCATTGCCACAGGCATGCGCCGCCGCCATAACATCGAGAACGGCGACAGGTTTGCGTATATATCAGTCGATACGACTGTTCCGGGGGCCTGGCAGGACCGTGTCAGCGAGGCGGATGCCGTTATCAACCTTGCCGGACGAAATATTTTTCGTTACTGGACGGAGACAGCCAAACGCCGGATCCACGAGAGCCGTATTTTGACCACACAAAACGTGGTCGGGGCTATGGGAAAAAAGCAGGGTCCAATCCTCCTCAGCGCGTCTGCCATCGGCTATTACGGTGATCGGGGCGATGAGCTTTTGGAAGAATCGTCTTCCGCGGGCGATAACTTCCTTGCCAATGTGAGTGCGAGCTGGGAAAAGGAGGCGCTTGGGGCAGAGGCCAAAGGTGCCCGCGTTGCGCTGCTCCGCTTCAGCGTTATTCTCGGCAAAGATGGGGGTGCCCTGGCAAAGATGTTGCCCGCCTTTAAATGTTTTGCCGGGGGACCGATGGGGTCTGGTATGCAGTGGTTTTCCTGGATGCATATTCAAGATCTGGCTGCTGCTGTAGAGATGATCCTTGTAAATGAGGACATGAAGGGGACCTTTAATTTCTGTTCTCCCCATCCGGAGAGACACCACCATTTTGCCAAAACCTTGGGAAAAGCCTTGGGTCGGCCGGCTTTCTTAAAGATGCCTGCATTTGTCCTTAAACGGATCATGGGTGAGCTGGGAGATGTCATGCTGGCCAGCCAACGGTGTGTTCCGCAAAAGCTCCAGCGTCATGGATTCGAATTCCAATATCCGGTTCTGAAAAATGCTTTGGGAAATCTTCTGAATGAATGAAAAAAGCGACTCAGCCACCCTTAACGGACAGGAATATCACGATATAACCGGTTACGACCGCTTGCACATGCCCCGCCATACCATGGACTGGTCAAATGTCCCGCGTCAGACCAAATCATACCCGGTACTTCCCACGATTGCGCTTGAAACGGATGTTGACTTGGGGAAAAAATCGTTTTGGAAGATCATGGAAGAACCGGGCAGTTATTCCGGCATTGCGACCATTGACATCCAATCTTTGTCGGAAGTCCTTCGTCTGGCTTATGGTTACACGGCCCGACAACAGTCAGGTGGCCAGACATACCTGTACCGCAGCGTACCATCGGCGGGCGCCCTTTACCCTGCTGAGATCTACATTGCAGTGGGAGGCATACCTGGTTTGCCGGCGGGTTTGTTTCACTATGATATTCAGGAATTTTCTCTTAAACAACTGCGCGGTGAAGATATATCGTCGCTCATTGCCGCGACACTCGCCATCCCGAAACCTGAAAATTGCTGGGTCTCATTTATTCTCAGCGGCATATTTTTTCGAAGTTCATGGAAATACCGGAAAAGGGCATTTCGATATGTGCTGCTCGACACCGGACACCTCCTCGAAAATCTGGTGTCTTCCTTGTCATATGTTGGTGTGGCTTGTTCGGTGCGATATGATTTTGATGACGAAAGCCTATGTTCCCTGGTGGGGCTGGACCGGCACAAGGAGGCTGGCTTTGCCATCCTGGATGTCCATCTGGAAAAGACGTGGCACGGCCTGGAGAAAACGAGTTCTCCGGTTGAACCCGTGGCACTGGGTGCGGGATTGGTGGGTGCCGGTCGCGTGTCTTCCCGTGAGGAGGCCTATGATGCCATTGAGGGGATTTACTATAAAAGTTCCGAATGCCGGAAACAGGGCAAACCGAGCGGCAGGGAATCGTTGGTCACCCTGCCGGAGCCCCGGGAATGGTTCCCCGTTAGACAGCAGGATGTGGAAAGCCATGGGGCAGACTATGCCGGTGTTGTCCAGGGACGGCGTTCCCGAAGGAACTTTGCCAGGGAGCCCATACCGGTCAAATCTTTTATGCGCTTGTTATCCCTGGTGGGTACAGTACCCAATTCCGACATAAGCGTGGAATCTATGGTAACGCCTGTTAAAGTAGGATTTCTGGTGGGCCACGTGGAGGGATTCGATCAGGGTTTTTACCGATTTGCCAGTGAGGACAGGGCGTATGGTCTTCTCAAATCGGGGTCTTTTGTCGAAACAATGGCAGGGATCTGCCTGGATCAGCTGTGGCTTGCAAACGCCGGTGCCCTTTTTCTGTTTATGGCAAATCTGAAGGCCCTGGATGATGCCTACGGGGCCAGGGGATACCGCTATGCCATGATGGATGCCGGAATACTCGGTCAGCGATTGTATCTGGGGAGTGCGGCGCTGGGTTTGGGTTGCTGTGGCATCGGGGCATTCTATGACAATGAAGCCCGGGAGCTATTAGATCTCAATGACGACAGCTATTTGTTGTATCTGGTGGCGGTGGGAAACATAAAAAAACGAAAGTAGACGAGGTTTTGATGGTCTTTGTGGGTATCGGTGCGGAAGGGATAATAGGCGACTTCAGCGCCCAAACTCACGCATAAGGCAGCCTAAGGAAAGACAGAATTTATACCAAAAGAAATAAAATAGAATTTATGTACTACCCAGGTTTTAAATTAAATACCGACGGTTGCGCTGTTCTTTCCCAACGCTGCCTAATGCGTTCAGACAGTGTCCGCTTTCGCTGCCCATCACCCCTTCCTCCCTGCCGGCTAAGGGTTTGATAGAAAAACACCTCGAGTTCTGAATAAATTTGCAGCGCAAATTTATTATTCTATTGCCTGAAATTCTTTCATGAACTTCCGGTCGATAGCGTCCTTGATGAAAAAAGCAAGTTTCCCACTCAGCAGAAACCATCTTTTTTGCAGGATCCCCTTACCACCCCCCACGTTGAAGATCAGGAGATAATCGCCTCCCGGATCAAAAGTATGAAGAGGTTTGCCGTCCAGTGCCGCCATGAGATTGGCATAGAGTATGGGATTTTCACGAACCGCATAGACGCCCACTTTATCGAGAGGCTGGGGTTCAAAATAGATACAGTCGCCCCCGCCAAAAATATCCGGATGGGCTGTAGACTGAAGATACGCATTCACCAGAAGCCCCCCGTCAGGACCTGTGGGCAATCCGGATTTTTTGAATAGGCGGTTTGGCCTGACCCCCAACGCCAGAAAAATAATATCGAGGTCGTGGTGCTCACCCGATGCCAGGATAACTGTTTTGGATTCGATTGCTTTGGCATAACTGCCGGACAGGATGTGGATGCCACGTTGCGTGAGAGATTTTTTTACCTTGGTCCGAACCTTTTCCGGAAATCGTGACATGAAACGCTTGCCGGAAAAAATTTTTATCTCGGGCAGGTTTTTTCCGCTGTCCTGCGTCAGTTGCCAGACATTACCCGCGATTTCGGCAGAGGATGGACCGCCGCCGACGATACCGATACTGATTTTTTCCCGGGAACACAACTCAAGGATCCTTGTCTGTGCTTCCAGCAGTCGTTCGATGGGCTTGGCCGAGTAGATATCCCCTGTCATTTCAGGAAGGTTCAGCAGGGGAACATAGCTGCCGGCATTGAACGAGATGACATCGTACGTGATTTGATCGCCGGATTCGAGAGAGAGGGTCTTTGCAACGGGATCGACGCCGGCGGCTTTTCCAAGAATAAACGTTCCCCCCTGCTTTTCCACGACATGACGGGTAGCGAATCGGATATCATCCGGTTTGTAGGTTTTACCCAGCATGCCGGGTCCCATACCGGAATAATAGTGGTATGCCGAGGGGCCCACCACGGTGACCCGGTAACCTTTCTCCACAAAGGTGTGAAGCTTTGCCAGGGTCACCAGATGGGCGAGTCCGCCACCTACAAGAACGAGATGTTTGTCCATTTTGCCTCCTCCATTTATTCCGTTATTTAAAACCGGGTCTTTTGGGCCAGGTCAGATATATTTGGCTATGCCCGTGGCGGTAGTTACTTAAATCCGAAGCACGAAATTCGAAATCCTAAACAATACCGAATGATCCAAATTCGAATGATCAAAACAAGACCTTGGAGATACCAGTTTAAGCTATGTTTAAATCATTTGAGCATTTGATATTTGGATTTGTTTCGTATTTCGATATTCGGATTTAGAATTTATCACACGCTGAATGTGCATAATATTAACCCCTTATAAAGTTGAATCAGTGCCGGCCCTTTGGACCCGGGTATCTACAGATCGTTGAACAGCAGTCCCAACTGCTCCAGATGGGTCCTCTCCTCCTGTGCGATTTTATTCAAAACTGATTTGCTTCGTTCATCTGCTCCTCTTTCGGATGCACGTGTATACAGGTCCAGCGCCTGGGCCTCGATGGACATGGCCAGCGAGACGACGTCCCCCGGTGATTCCAGGTCCGGTTTGAACATGGCGATGTATTCGTCCGTGGTGAGACCTCCCTCGACAGCGGTTACAGCGATTTGACTGTCAAAAGACTCCCGGTCGACTTTTTTTCCGGATATCAGCAGGTATTCATCAAAGAGCCGGTCCTGGTGCTTAATCTCGATATCAGACAGCTTCCGGAAGAGATCTCGAACCGGCATGGCCTGCACTTTTTCGGCCATGGAGAGGTAAAAATCACGTAATCCTGCTTCAAGCGAATAGGCTATCAGCAGGGTGTTTTCGGGTGATTCCGTGCCGTCGAATAGGGCCAGACCCTGATCTTCGGAACCGGTTGCAACCGGGTTGTCCCATGCTTTGATACCCCCTGCCATATTCATGACGTTTTCAAATCCTTTTCCCGCAAGTATCTGCGAAGCCACACGGCTTCGCCCGCCCACGGCTCAGTAGACCAGTGTCGGTTTGGCAGGGTCCAGTTCATCCAGCCGTTTATCGAGTTCGGCAATGGGGATAAGTTTCGCGCCTGGAATATGATGGGCTTCATATTCGCTTGGTTGACGGACATCCACAAGATTATAGGCATTTGGATTCTGATCAGCCATGATGTTTTTGGCTTCTGATCCGGAAATGGATGTTACGGGTGTTAAAAACTGTCTCCAACGCATGATTTCCTCCTAGTTATTAGATTCGTGGCATAATGTTTGCAATGATTATTTGAATACATTATTCTTTCATAAAATTATTTTCACGATTTTATTGTCATAACCGTATTCGGGAAAGGGGTTTGATATGATTTTAAGTGAGTACAAAAATATCATCAAATTTGCAATGGAAAATGAGGTTGAGGCTCAAAAATTTTACGAGGAAGCCGCAAAAAAGGTTGGAAACACGCAGTTGAAGGAGATGTTCGCTGACTTTGCAGAAGAGGAAAAGCGGCACCGGGAAATCTTGAAGCAGATTTATATCAGCAATCGGATGGGTGACTATTTTCATGAGGACCAGGATTATCATATCGCCGAGGATGTGAATTTGCCGGATCTTTCGACGGACATGAAGCCGGCCGATGCCATTGCGTTGGCCATGAAAAAGGAAGAAGCGGCCATGGTTCAGTACACGGAGTTGGCAGAGACATGTTCGGCGCCGGACAAAAAAAAGATTTTCCTGGATCTGGCGGCCATGGAGAGGGGTCACAAGCTCAGGATGGAAAATGCTTTCGTTGATATCGGCTTCCCGGAGGTCTGGTAAGCATGTCACTCCGATTTGAACCCATCCGGATTGAAAGACAACCGGATTATTTCGAATTTCTGGATGCATGTCCGGAAAAAGCATCGGATTACAGTTTCCTCAACCTGTGGGGCTGGGCAGACGTATATGGGCTTGAATGGGCCTGGACGCCTGAATTGGTATGGATCCGGCAGTCACGTCCTGTTGAAAAATACTGGGCGCCTGTGGGTGATTGGAAGAGCGTTGACTGGGCGGAAATACTGCGGCTTCATTTCAGCGGTAATGTGCCTTTCGGTCGTGTTCCGGAAGGGTTGTTGCGAATATGGCGGCAGACTCCCGGTATCAAGCGTGAAACTCAACCATCAAGGGGACACTGGGACTACCTGTATTCGGTAACGGACCTTGTTGAACTGAAGGGGAATAAGTATCATAAGAAAAAGAATCTCCTGAATCAATTCAGCAAGAGGTACGACTATCAATACATACCCCTGGTTGGAGACAATATTCATCAGACTATCCAAATGCAGGAGAACTGGTGTACCTGGAGGGATTGTGCCTCCCAGGCAGCCCTTGATTCGGAAAACCAGGTCATTTCAAAAGCACTTAACAACTGGCAGCGGTTCCATAGGTTGATGGGCGGTGCCATCATGGTTGAAACAGAAGTGGCGGCCTATACGGTTGCCGAAAAACTTTCTGCAGACACGCTGGTAATCCATTTTGAAAAAGGGGACCATGATTTCAAGGGGATATACCAGGCCATCAATCAGATATTTCTCGAAAACGCAGGCCGGGGATTTACAATGGTAAACCGGGAGCAGGATCTGGACAGTGAAGGGCTGCGAAAAGCCAAGTTGTCTTACAACCCGGTCGGGTTTCTCAAGAAGTTTGATGTGGAGCTGTCTTTCTAGTTTGTTTACCTAGTGCTTTAATTGCTCACTAAGCTCTGAACCTATTTCTTGAGCGTTTCGATCATGCGCTTCAACATTTCCGGATCGAAATCTTCGATTAATTTGCCCCGTTCAATAAAGGCATCGATGGCTGTAAAGGTATTGTTATAGCTCATCATTAACGCAGTCATCCTGCTGAGAACGGGATCTTCCGTGCCCAGGGCATTCTTCACCCTGGAGAGGAGGGCTTTCCCGGCCTCGAAATGTGTTACAATTTCCTTGCGTATTTTTTTCCGGGCCTGATGCCTTTTTTGCTCATTGATGATGATGGGCAGTAACCTCTGAACGGAAAATTCAACCAGGGAGTCGCGCGGGGCGTTATGGCTCTTGGATACGGTTTCGAGAGAGCGAAGCGATTTGCGACTGATCACAAACGTTTTCTGGACCCGGTTCTGCGCGTGCACATGTGTATTTTTCAACTCACGGGCGATTGCTTTCAGGGAGCTCATGTCTTCCACAAGATGGTCGAACAGAGATTTTTGCTTGATTCCCAGGTGGGTTGCAACAATACTGATGGCGCCAATACATTCTTCGGTTAGCTTAAAAGTTGCCCGAACCGATTGCCGACCTCTCAAGTCGGATGTGGTGGTTTGGGGCAGGGAAATGCCGATGGTCCATTTTTCATTGGCAGACATTCCAGAGTCTCCCTTGTGATGGAAAAGCAATTTTAGCTTAAGAGTTTTGATGAAAATTATTATCTCAACGCTATGGATTCAGCGAGCGCGAAAGTTGAGTTAAATAGCGACAACGTCGCGTTCAAATAAAATCGTGTAACGATTTTATTCATTACTTAATTTTAAATATTATTTTAAATAATGCAACAATTTTATGGAATGCTCCGGAAGCATGGCCTGCAAACAGGTATGATTCTTGAGTATTGTATGATTGTCAAGGCAGCAAACAAAGCAAGGGATGATACGATGAAACATATGGGAACCATGTTGAGGAGGGATCGTAATGGAAAAACAGATTGTCACAGTATTCAGACCTTATGATTTTTCTCTGGGTCAAAAGATTTATATTGAAAGTGGCCCCAGAAAGGGTGACTGGGAAATTGTCGGGATGACAGATCGAAAAATCAAGCTTCAATGTCCCATCAGCCTGAAGACATTTGAATGGAGCCGTTTCTGTTACTTTGCCGAGGAACTCAAGGGTGCGGAGTGGCCCCGGAGAGACGAGGATGCCTGATCCAAAAAACAGTTTCACTTTCGCACAGGGATCACCCATCCGCTTTCGGGGGTACCTTTTTATTGGTTATAATCCCGTATCAAATACCTTTGTATGTAAGGTTTGGGTCTTTGTTACGACGTATAAAATAAAGGGTTCGAGGGTTCAAGGGTGATACAAGGGTTCAAGGGTGGCCGCCAGCTGTTAGCGGAGAGCACCTAACAGCCTACAGTCTAACCCGCTAAAAGGCTAAAGAGGGTTTAAGGGTTCGAGGGGATACAAGGGCTGGAGGGGGACTGACCGCTTCAAGCTAACAAATGCGATTAAAAAAAATTACACCATCCGTGTTCTTGTGGACGGAAGTGTGAACAGATCTAACGAAATGATAGGAGTAAGTGATGGCTAACTTTGATTATGATATCGGTATCATCGGTGGCGGCGCAGCCGGTTTGACGGTTGCATCGGGTGCTGCCCAGTTGGGTGCCAAAACGCTGTTGATCGAGAAAGAACCGTCCCTGGGGGGGGATTGCCTTCATTTCGGATGTGTTCCGAGTAAAACCCTGATCCACTCGGCACATGTTTATCATCTGATGCAGCATGCAGAACGGTTCGGTCTGCCCAAGGCCGGTATCCCGCCGGTTGATTTTAAGCAGATTGCAAATCGCATTCGGAAGGTCATCGCAACCATCCAGCACCATGATTCGGAAGAGCGGTTTTGTGAACTGGGGGCCAAGGTCCTTTTCGGCGAAGCCGTTTTTACGGACGAACATACCATTAATCTGGACGGTAAACCGCAATCCGCTAAAAACTGGGTTATCGCTACCGGCTCGTCGCCCGTTGCACCGCCAATACCCGGCTTGCACGATACGACGTTTTTGACCAACCGGGAGATTTTTTCCCTCAATCACCTCCCGGAAAGCATGGTTATCTTGGGTGGCGGACCTATTGGTATTGAAATGGCTCAGGCATTCAATCGCCTGGGAACAAAGGTAACCGTGGTGGATCGGTCTGATCAAATTCTGGGGAAAGAAGACAAGGACATGGCTGACATGGTGGCTTCGGTCTTGGAAGACGAGGGTGTGACCTTATTTCTGGGAGCATCCATTGAGGAGGTTCTGGAAACCGGTGGACGCAAATATATCAAGATACTTGACAGCTCCGGCAAAAGCAACACGCTGAATTCGGAAGAGATTCTTGTTGCCATGGGAAGGGCGCCCAATGTTCAAAACCTGGGTCTTGAGGACATCGGTGTGGCATATAATCGGCACGGTATTACCGTGGACAATCGAATGCGTACCAACCATAAGCATATCTATGCCGGGGGGGATGTGAGCGGCGGCTTCCAGTTTACCCATGCTGCCGGTTATGAAGGGGGCATCATCGTGAGCAATGCAATATTTCGACTGCCGAGAAAAGCGGATTATACGTATCTGCCCTGGTGCACATATACCGACCCTGAACTTGCCAGTATCGGCATGAATGAAAAGACAGTCCAGTCCAAGGGTCTTGACTACACGGTCTGGATGGAGGAATTCAAGGACAATGACAGGAGCCTGGCAGAGGATGAAACCACCGGTAAGGTAAAAATGATCCTTGACGCCAAAGAGAAGCCGCTAGGTGTTCAGATTCTGGGGCCGCGGGCTGGTGATCTGCTGAGTGAATGGGTGGCGGTTCTGAACGGAAAAGTAAAGTTGTCTACATTGGCGGCAGCTGTTCATCCCTACCCAACTATCGGTGAGATCAACAAAAGGGTTGCCGGTAACTTTTTTTCACCCAAGATATTTTCGGAAAAAGTACGCAAAGGCTTGAAGTTTTTTTTTCAATTGAAGGGCAGGGCGTGTTCACTGAAAGAGGACTCCTAATAACAGGCACTAAAGACCTCAGACAGTTTCACAGCCGCACAGGGATCACCCATCGGCCTAAAATTGTTATATTTGTTTGGTTTATAAGCCTGGTTTTTTAGTGGGCATATTTTGATTATTGACAAGGAATTGATAC
>QMMS01000117.1 GCA_003647375.1 Deltaproteobacteria bacterium | reverse complement strand
TCCCGCAAGGGTAAACAACATGGCAAAAAAGACACCATCCTTCTTGTCACGTCGTAGCTCGAAGAGCGAAGACGGAAGAATTCACCTGGGGGAATATCCAGGCAATGGCGCTCTCCCTACGATATTGCATATAATAACAACCCATTATCTATGCTTTGCCATGTTGTTTATGCAACTATAGGGTAAACAGAAGATTGCAAATGTAAATAACAAACGGACAATCAATGGCGGTATATCAGGTCTGTTTTCGTCCTCTTTCTAAAATACCGGCTCTGCGCTCAGCAATTGTTCCCGCCTGGACAGTTTGGAAATGCTCATAATTCGTTTTCCTTTCAAGATTGATAATCTCCTCGAGAATGTTAATGGTGCTTGTTATCATCATTTGTTTTTTTTAACCCGCGGAGGGTTTTAAACCTGAATTGAGTGTTTTTTTCCGAAGAGATGTGCCGAGATCTTGATGGAGGAGGGTTCGCAAGAGATTGGTGCAGATCGAGAGAAAAATCGCTCAGTTCAGGTTAAAGAATCTGGCTCAAAAAAAGCTTGGTTCGCTCGTGTTGCGGATTATCAAAGAATTCTTCGGGTGTATTGCCCTCCACAATTTTTCCGTAATCCATAAAGAGCACCCGATGGGCCACGCTTTTTGCAAATCCCATTTCATGGGTCACCACGATCATGGTCATGCCTTCCCTGGCAAGATCGATCATGACATCCAAAACCTCTTTGATCATTTCAGGATCCAGGGCTGATGTGGGCTCATCGAAAAGCATTACCTTTGGTGCCATGCACAGGCTCCGGGCGATAGCCACCCGTTGTTGCTGTCCACCGGAAAGCTGGCCTGGAAATTTCTTGGCCTGTTCGGCAATTTGAACCTTTTCCAGATAATACATGGCAGTCTCCTCGGCCTCTTTTTTGGGAACCTTTCGAACCCAGATGGGGCCGAGGGAGAGATTTTCGACGATGTTCAGATGGGGAAACAGGTTGAAGTGCTGGAATACCATGCCGACTTCCGTACGTACCTTTTCAATATTTTTTAAATTATTGCCCAACTCGATCCCATCCACGATAATCCGGCCACGCTGGTGCTCTTCGAGGCGGTTTATACACCGGATAAGAGTCGATTTCCCCGAACCCGAAGGTCCGCAGATGACGATCCGTTCCTTCTTCTGGACGATCAAATTAATATCCTGAAGGACATGGAACTCACCGAACCATTTGTGCAGCTTGCTGATTTCGATGATGGCATCGCCTGTCGGTATTGAATTTAAATTAGCATTGGTATCATTCATGGTTATCTCTTTGTTATTTTTTTATGAAATTGTTTTCCAACCATCTATACCGGAAAAGAAAAATACCTTTTATCACGAAACCACGAAAAAGATCATGAATATTTTCGTGTTTTTCAGGTTTCGTGTTTTCGTGATTGTTTTTATTTTTTTAACACAAAGCGCACAAAGATTACAATTAAGAGACTAAAGCTATATGATGGAACAATACCGTCCCAACGATGTATCTGGGCTTACAGTCCTGTGTCCAGTTCCTTTTCCAGGCGCCGGCTGTAACTGGACATAAAATAACAGCAACCAAAATAGATCAGTGCCACAAAAATATAGAGCTCTGAAGAAAACGCCATCCAGTTGGGATCCGACAACACCGACTGAGTGGTCTTGAGAAGATCATACAGGGCGATAATAACGACGAGGGATGTATCTTTCAGGGCCGATATGAGCTGGCTCACCGTAGGGGGTATTACGATTTTCAACGCCTGGGGCAGGATCACCAGACGCATGGTCTGGTAATAGTTGAGCCCGAGGGAATCGGCGGCCTCATACTGTCCCGTTGCCATCCCCTGCAGTCCCCCGCGGACAACTTCCGCTACATAAGCAGCGGTGAACATAATAATAGCCACCTGCGCCCTCAAAATGACATTCACCGTAACGCCCTCGGGCAGAAACAATGGGAAAACAATAGACGACATGAACAACAGGGTAATCAGCGGTACGCCCCGGATCATTTCAATATAAACAATACAAAGGGTCTTGATGGCCGGCATCTGGGATTGCCGTCCCAGGGCTAGAATAACCCCTAATGGATAGGCCGCTGCCAAACCAAAAAACGACAACAGCAGGGTCAACGGGAGCCCGCCCCACTGGGTGCTTTCAACGGAAGCCAGCCCCAGAATGCCCCCTTTCATGAGGAGCCCCATGATGAACAAACCGGCAAGCCAGGCATATAACAACGATTTTTTCCAATGCCGCCTGTTCCGGCTGTAAAAGAGCAGGCCCACCAGAAGAATCATGGCTAAAAGCGGCCGCCACTGCATATCGTAAGGGAAGAAACCAAAAAGAATAAAACGTATATTGGCTGGAATCACCGACCAGCAGGCGCCTTCCCCCCCTCGACACGCTTCGCCGGTGGAAAACCAATGGCTGTCAATAAAAGCCCATCGAATAAAGGGCGGGACCACCTGCCACAAAACATAAAGCGCCACCAGGGTCAGAATCGAATTAAAGATGTTGTTGAACAGGTTGGCCCGTGCCCATCCGATAACCCCCACACTCGTCACCGGCGGTTTTACTTCATCTATTGATTCTGTTGTAGTAGCCTCATTCATCTTGATAGCCTTTTAGCTGTTTAGACTGTAGGCTGTTAGGTGCTTATAGCCGATAGCCCTCAGCTACCCTCGAACCCTGGACCCCTGGTATGCTGGGAAGCGAGGATGCTTGGAGGATAGGATGCTGCTGTCTGCTTATAGCTCTTAGCTACCCTCGGGCCCTCATCCCCTACCATGTTCTTCCCTCCACCTCTCCAAACCTTCAACCCTCCAACCCTGACGTGTTACCTCTCCACCAGCGCCATCTTTGTATTGTACCAGTTCATGAAAGCCGATGTGAGCAGACTCAAGGTCAGATACACGATCATCATCAGGGCCACGCCCTCGATGGCCTGGCCGGTCTGATTGATGGTTGTGCCGGCCACGGAAACAAAGTCCGGATAACCGATGGCAACCGCCAGGGAACTGTTTTTGGTCAGGTTCAGCATCTGGCTTGTCAACGGCGGAATGATGACCCGCAGGGCCTGGGGCAGGATCACCAGATTCAGGACAAAAGCAGGCTTGAGACCCATGGACATGGCTGCTTCAGTCTGCCCCTTGCTCACCGATTGAATCCCGGCCCGGACCACTTCGGCCACAAATGCGGCCGTGTACAGTATCAGCCCCAGCAAAAGCGCGGTAAACTCGGGACTGATGTTTCTTCCCCCAACAAAATTGAACCCCTGCAGGGAAGGGACATTCATGGCCGTGGGCGCACCACCCAGAATCCAGGTCAACAGCGGTAATCCGATCACAACAGTCAGTGCCACGCGAAATAACGGGAACAGCTGCCCTGTCTGCTCCTGTCTGGCCTTGGCCCAGCGCCGTAAAAAATAGATGCCGATACAAGCGGCTAGCACCGCAATTGCCATATATTTATAGACCGGGTGTGATTCCGGTATCCCAAAAACCAGGCCGCGATTGCTCAGAAAAACACCTATAAACGGATTCAAAGCCTGTTTCGGCGAGGGCAGGATATTGTAGAAAAAAGCATACCAGAAAAAAAGCTGCAGAAGCACGGGGATATCCTGGAAAAGTTCTATATATCCACCCGCGAATTTTGATACGAGCCAGTTGGAAGACAAACGCGCCACACCGAGTACGGTACCCAAAAGAATGGAGATAATAATCCCCACAAATGATACGATCAGGGTATTTAAAAATCCGACCACCAGGGCGCGTCCGTAGGTATCGGCTGCAGAATAAGCTATGGCCGATTCCCCAATTTCAAAAGCCGCTTCTTTCTGTAGAAAACCGATACCGGTTGCAATAGACTGTTTTTCGAGATTGGTGATCGTATTGGATATCAAATAAAAGGTCAGCAACCCCACTATCAGGAGTGTCCCGATTTGAAACAGAATCGATCGTTTCTTGGGATCGTTGTAAAACGGGACCGCTTTGGACACGTTATCCTCTTGGATTTTTTTTGGGTTTGTTTGCATATTCATCGTGTGATAAATTCTAAATCCGAATATCGAAATACGAAACAAATCCAAATATCAAATACTCAAATGTTTCAAACAGAATGCTTAAATTGGTATCCCCAAGGTCTTGTTTAGATCATTCGGTATTGCCCTTCGACCTTGCTCAGGGCGGTGAACCTGTCGAACCGTTTAGGATTTCGAATTTCGTGCTTCGGATTTAAGTAACTACCACCATCGGCATAGCCAAATATCTCTGACCTGGCCCAAAGGACCAGGTTTTAAATGACGGAATAAAAATTACTGTTACTCCCGCGCAGAGAAGAACCTTCCCCTGCAAAAGCAGGGGAAGGATGGATGGGTCTATTTCATTTTACTTGAACGGCGGTGAATACAGCAGGCCACCATTGGTCCAAAGCGCATTTAATCCGCGTTCGATTCCAAGGGGCGTGTTGACGCCGACATTTCTCTCGAATATTTCCCCGTAATTTCCAACCTGCTTGATGATATTGTAGGCAAACTTTTCATCCAGGCCCAACGCCTTGCCGTTACCCGCGGTAACCCCAAGAAACCGCATGATTTTCGGGTCTTTGCTCTTGAGCATCTTGTCGACATTCTGAGAGGTAATACCGAGTTCCTCGGCATTGATCAGCGTCAGGACACTGTAGTTGACAACATCCTTCCACTGGTTGTCACCATGACGAACGGCTGGCGCCAACGGTTCTTTTGAAATGATGGTCGGCAGAATTATATAATCTTTAGGATTCGGAGCTACAGCACGCGTGCCTGCGAGCTGTGATGCATCCGATGTCAGAACATCACATCGTCCGGCAAAGAAAGCTTTGGCCAGTTCAGCAGTGTTTTCAATAACGACGGGACTCATTTTCATCCCGTTTGCCCTGAAATAATCTGCAACATTCAACTCGGTGGTCGTGCCCGGAAGCACGCACACGGCAGCACCATCGAGCTCCTTTGCGCTTTTAATTCCCAGTTTTTTGGGAATGAGAAATCCCTGTCCATCATAGTAATTGACCTGGACGAAATCGAGCCCCAGAGCCGTGTCGCGTCCAAGTGTCTGGGTGCAGTTTCTTGTCAGAACATCGATTTCACCGGACTGAAGTGCCGTAAAACGTGTTTTTGCCGTTAATGGGGTGTATTTGACCTTGTCGGCATCGCCGAAGACCGCCGCTGAAATGGCCCTGGCCGTATCTACATCGAGCCCTCTCCACACACCTTTTTCATCGGCTTTCCCAAACCCAAAGAGATCGCCATTGACGCCCGCCTGAATAAACCCCTTGGCCCTGACATCCTGAAGTGTTCCTGCCATAGCGACACCGGTCATGGCAACAATAGCTAACATAATGAGACAAATCTTTAGTCCTTTCATCCGACAGCCCTCCTTCTTCCATAAAAGTTAAGTTACACGAAAGATCGATGACACCTACCACTCCGCAACAATGCCATCATCATTGATCCCATGCGCTCCTGCGGCCTGAAAAACCGTTTTTGACTACGCTGCAGCTGGAAGCGTCATTGGATATAAACCGATATAAAAATATTTACACAAAGGCTTGTGATATTGCAAGCAAAAACAATTATCACGTGGGTTTCGTCAAAGCATTGGCAGGTCATTTGGCTTCTTTTCCTTGACAACCCCGATGGTTCTTTTTAGTTTATCAAGAGGGTAAATATTTCAGTAGATCGTAGAAAAGACTTCCCCATAAGGAGAAAAACACATGAAACAAGACAAATCAATCCTGGGAACCCTTGTCGCTGCCGTCATCATCATGCTCATGCTGGCTGCTTGTACAAAACCGTATCATTTCTATGTCAAATATGACATTCCGGAATCATCCGTTGATTTGAAGGGTCAAGCAGTTAATCTGCAGATCCTGGACGGCCGGGATTCAAAGAACTTCCTCTCCGAAAAAGCCGGAAACGAATTCGACAGGTGGGACAATAGGTTTGCCTTGTATCACACCCCCAAAAAGCCAAAGGGCGATATCGAGACGTATCCACTTGCCGGCCTGATTGAAGCCACCATGAAAAAGCGCCTGGAAACCATGGGAATAGCGGTTGTGGAAGGTAAAATGGATACCACGCCCCTCTTCGAGCTGACCCTGAACACATTTTTCCTGGACTTAAATGACCGGACATGGGTATCGGATTTCAGCTACGAGGTCAAACTGACTCTGGATAATCAGAAAATAGGCCGGGAGAAGGTGTCCGGGCAGGCGGAACGCACCAAGATCATGGGACGGGGTGCCGGTGAAATCCTTGTGGGGGATATTTTCACAGAAAGCATCAACAAGCTCGATATCCGGAAGCTATTCAAAAATGCCGGTATTGAGTGATCCCGGAAAGACAAGAATTCTCCAATCAACCAAGGAGGTGACAATGCCGGAAGACATGAAAGTCGGTTGTGCGAGACCCACAGGAGGGCCTGTCGGTGAGATCGTCGAAAAAGATATTCAAGAAGAAACAATAACGGTCAGCAAGGAGGTTTCATCCATGATACATGTTGGGAAAAAAGTGCCGGATTTTTCCGCACCAGGATACCACCAGGGAAAATTTATATCTGCCAATCTATCCGAGTATCTCGGAAAATGGGTACTCCTCTGTTTTTACCCGGGCGATTTTACGTTTGTGTGAGCAACTGAAATTTCGGCAGTTGCCGAAAAATATTCCGAGTTTCAAAAACTAGGCGTTGAAATTCTTTCCATGAGTATTGACAGTGTCTTTGTTCACAAGATGTGGAATGACCACGAACTCTCCAAAATGGTGCAAGGCGGCGTCCCTTTCCCGATGCTTTCCGACACCGGTGGTAAAGTCGGTAAGCTTTTTGGCATCTTTGATGAAGATGCCGGTGTTGAAAACCGGGGTCGCTTCATTATCGACCCGGATGGTGTGGTTCAGGGCTACGAAGTTCTTACACCGCCGGTGGGAAGAAACGTCGCCGAGACCTTTCGCCAGGTACAGGCTTTTCAACTGGTGAGAGAAAGCAAGGGCGGAGAAGCGACACCATCGGGTTGGAAACCCGGAAAAATAACACTCAAACCCGGCCCCGAGCTCGTGGGTAAGGTCTGGGAAGTCTGGAAAACCAATATGGCATTCGAATAAAATCGCTTTGCGATTTTATTCGAATCATATTACGTTAAAAAAAAGCCAAACGGGCTGTGCCCGTTTGGCTTTTTTTTAACGTTTCCAGAACATATAACTGCTTCCCATCAATGCCACACCGATGGACAGATCGAGTGCTGAAACGCACAGCAAAAACACATAATGATGGTGAGCCCATCGTGACAGGCTGATCCCCAAAACGATCATGAGTAACAAAAAGAAAAAGAAGCGCCTTCTGAAAAACTGCCAGATTTTCGGCCGCTCCAGGGATTCGATCCGCTGCAGGTTTTTTTCACAAATCCCGGCAAAAAGATACCTAGCTTTCAAACCTCCGAAAACAACTCCTGCCACAACAATTCCCCAAGGCCACAAAGGATCCGGCCGTAAGGCAAAGGCTTCTGCCAGCAAATCCCAGCTCTTGATGAGTAGCGCAACCCCACCACCATACCAGACGGCGGCGGTCAGCATTTTGAGCATGCGTGCAGAGGTATCAAAGGTCAATTTCATACGTCTTCATTTTGCTAAGCAGGGAAGGATGACTGATCTCCAGCAGCTTGGAAGCTCTGGTTCGATTCCCATGTGTTTCCGTCAGTGCACGCACAATCATCTTTTTTTCCAGAATCTTCCGTGCATACTTCAGCGAGTAGATCCGGTCCATCTCTTCACCACAGGCCGGTTCGGGCTCAGCTGTCAGGGCCGGCGGTAAAAGCTCCGGTAAAATCTGATCCTTGTCTGAAAGAACCACGGCTCTCTCGATAATGTTTTCCAGTTCCCTGATATTGCCGGGCCAATGGTAAGCGAGAAGGTAGGCAATGGCTGCCGGAGAAACAGATCGGATATTTTTTTCAAGTCGCTTGTTGAATCTGCCGATAAAGTGATCAATAAGCAACGGCACATCCTCCTGTCGATCTCTCAGCGGCGGGAGATGGATACTCAATACGTTAAGCCTGTAAAATAGATCCTCCCGAAAATGGCCCCTGGACACTTCATCCTCCAGATTTTTCTGGGTCGCTGCGATGATGCGAACATCCACCTGGACAGATTTGGTGCTTCCAACAGGCCGGACTTCGCTCTCTTGTAACACTCTGAGCAGCTTCACCTGGAGCGGCAAGGACAACTCCCCGATTTCATCCAGAAAAATAGTCCCCTTGTCTGCCTCCTGAAAAAGTCCTTTCTTGTCTCTGTCCGCACCGGTGAAGGCGCCCTTTTGGTATCCAAAAAATTCACTCTCCAGCAAATTCTCCGGGATACCACCGCAATTCACTGAAACAAGGTTCTGCTCCGATCGGTTTCCGGCCAGGTGGATGCCCTTTGCGATAAGTTCCTTTCCGGTGCCGCTTTCTCCGGATATCAATACGGTTGTATTGTATTGTGCCACCTTTTCCACCAGCTTGAAAACTTCCTTCATGGCGCTGCTTTTACCGATCATATTCCTGAAGCGATAATTCTCTTCAATATGTGATATCCTCTCACGTAATAGTCGATTTTCTCTCTTCAATCGCTCACGTTCTTCTGCTTTTTTCAGCGTCATCTGAACTTCATCGGGCTTGAACGGTTTGGATATGTAATCGTAGGCCCCGTTCTTCATGGCGGCAATGGCAGTTTCAACACTGCCGTATGCAGACATCATGATGATAGTAGTCTCACATTTTCTCTTATCCGCTTCCAATAGAAAGGTCATTCCATCCATGTTGGGCATCTTGATATCACAGAGAACAAAGTCAAATTCCGATTCATCCATCAGTAGCAGACCCTGCTGGCCATCAGCAGCCGTTCGGACTTCATAGCCAAAATTTTTCAGCATGGCCATAAGCATGTGGCGCATGTTCTCTTCATCATCGATGATCAGGAGACGCTTTTTCTTGGCAGATTTATTTTTTTCATTCATGGTATTCACCATATTAATTCTATAAGAGGGTTCAAGGATCCAAGGGGTCAAGGATCCGAGTGTTTGCTGTTGGTTCTTGGTTTTTAGTTTTTGATCCGTCAACTGCTAAGAGTCAAGAACTCAGAGCTAACAGTCTGCAACCATAAAATTATACAGTGCATCCCACTTGAAACCTGGAACCCTTGGCCCCTCGAATCCTGATTGTATAGTCCTAAGCAAGTGGAATGATCTTTTTTACATTTTTACAACTACGCGGGAGAGAGATGATCAGTAGTCATTTACTTCGTGTCATTTATTGTAGCAAACAGTTACGATTAATAACGCACGAAGTGCTAATGTCGCCCGAAGGGCTAACGACAGCCGAAGGCGTAATGACACGTTTGATACCCCCCGTAAGTTAAATGACAGATGAAAATCAATGAATCATTCGGCCAGTGGAAGAGTGATGGTCATCGTCATCCCCTGCCCTTCTGTACTGTGAGCCTGTATGTTTCCACCCAGTGAATCAACGATCATGAAACAGACATAGAGTCCCAAACCTGTCCCTTTGCCAGGCGCTTTGGTTGTAAAAAAAGGATCAAAGATATTGTCCAGATTCTTTTGGGGTATCCCGGGGCCGTTGTCGATGAACCGGATGTTTATGCTTTTGATAAAGCGTTTCTTATGGGCCAAACTTTTTTTGGTGACTTCACTCATAATTTCAAGCCTGCCTTGTTTCCCCTCACGGTCAGCGGCAATGGCATCTGCCGCATTGATAGCGAGGTTCAAAAACACCTGTCGTAACTGATTCGGGTCTGCCAACACCTGATCAGATTGGGCTTCAAGGGAAAGGGTCAATTCAATATTCGACATGAGCGGCTGCACGTTCAGAACATTTGCGATATCATCGATAACTTCGTGGATGGATACGACACTTGAATCGACAGCCAACGGTCTCGATAGATCCAGCAGCTGCCTGATCACGGTGTCCATTCGGTGGATCTCTTTTTCGGTCCTCAGAATGTAATCCAGTTTTTCCTGCGCTTGAATATCGCCCTGTTTGAGCAACTCCAGATATCCCATAATAATGCCGATGGGATTTCCGATCTCATGTGCAATCCCAGAAGCGAGTCTACCAACAGAGGCCAGTTTTTCAGCACGAATAATCTCTTCCTGGGCCTTATTGAGTTCGGTATTGGTTTTTTCCAGCCTGTGAACTGCATTCTGCAACTTGTTTTTGTCTTCTGTGATCCGCCGAGTCATGCTGTTCAAGGATCTTGATAGAATGTGTAATTCGTTGTCCTGTTTCCGAACAGGGAAAAAAGCCCCATCGGTTTCCTGATAGTTCTCCGCTCTCTTGGCCAGTCTTTCGATGGGTTCCAGAAATACTTTAAAAAGCCGATGAAATCCGATGAATGTCAGAATAACAATATTAATGAGAATGTAGATGAACACAAATTTCTGTGCGTTGCGAAGATCCTGATACAACGCTTCCAGGTTTCTGGCGAGGCTGATACCACCAACAACATGTCCCCCTACCATCAGCGGCGTGGAAAAAACCATACTTTTCCGTTGCCACCAGTATACACCCCACACAGATCCGGAAAATTCGACCTTTCGTTGACCTGATTCAATGGCCTTGTTAACTTTTTTTTCGAGTTGATGGTGCTGTTCGCAACTGTCACCGAACAACAAAACCGTACGATCACCCAGCGACTGTATACGTGCGCACGATATGCCGGTATCGCTGAATACAGGCAAAATCCTATTTTTAAGTTCGGGGGAAAGCGGGAAGTTCGAAAGGTCTTCTTTGTAAGCCAGATCATTCTCGACCATCGTAACCAGCAGTGCGCATTTGTCTATTTCAACCTGGATGGCCTGTTGCTGAAATGTTCTAATGGCAACAAAATCGATGAGAACCATGCCGATAAACAATAAAACGGCTATGCTGATGATAACATTGCTTTTTAGTGCCCTAGCAAACATGAGGACTCCATCTGTCGAGTTTTGAACCGGCAGGAGCAAACGCATTCCCTGTAGTTTTCTGAAGAAAAACGGAAATCCCGATTTATCGGGGCTGCAGGGTATGCTTCAATCATACCGAGAATTATCACACCTTCGTATTTTATGCAATTTAGGAAATCAGAGGTCGAGGGAAATAGCGTTCATTGGGTTCGTTGGGTTGCTGAAAAAGTGACGTGTTAAAAACGGTGTACTGATTCCCGATGACAACTCAATAAACACAAAGAACCCAAGAAACACTATAAGCAATATGGGCTGGGAGAAGAACCATATATTGTTAGTTATTGACACATTGTAACATATCATCGTATAAAATTCTAAAGTGATCTGCCTATAACCCTCTAATATTATAGAGGAGGACCCAATGAAAAAGCAAATGACCTTAATCATAACAGTAATTATCCTTATTTTTGGAAGCATGGTTTCTGCTGAAATGCCAAGCCCTGACCCGGATGCATTGTGGGGGCATATCACAAAAGAAAGCCCATACACAAAATGGGGATTTTGGCCCGATCATCAAGGTATGCAACCGGGTCGAGCTCCCCATGGTCCTTTACACAAGGTATTTGTAAATGACAGGGCATTGAATTCTTCGCAACCACCCGTCCAATATGGGTCCATATACAAAGTCGGTGATTGCCGGGGCAACTTTTTTCGAGAAAAAATGTTCCTTTTGCCATGTTACAGATAGCATCGATACAAAAGTTGGTCCCGGGCTCGAGGGATTATTTGACAGGGAAAAGATGCCTGTCAGTGGTTGGCCTGTTTCCGCTGAAGGATTACGGCCACAATTAAAATCACCCTATAACCAAATGCCCTCTTTTGAAAATCTTACGGAAGAGAAAATTGAGTCTTTGACAAGCTATTTACGATCTCTCTAATGCCTCAGGGCTCGCGCAAAAATAACTTCACATTTTAGCATCTCAGCTTCAGCCCATCTTTGGTCGATGTCTCACTCGCAAAATCCGCGAAATAGCTTGCTATTCCTGTGGTTTTGCTCTCTCGAATCAGCCAAACCTGGACCAAATCCGAGCGCTAATTCTGTTAACCCATTTTTGTAGAGTGAAAATTTAATCATAATGATAACAATGAGTTAATGTTTTGTATGGCACTACACGATTTTAATTTGCACAAATATATTAGATGATTATTCCATTCGTATGGCACTACATTGGAAAATGCTTATAAAGATTATATAACATAATGATATTATGGTAAAAATTATTTGTAGTGCCATAATTATCACCCAAAAACTGCTGTTTTGACCCTTTTTTCCACAAAGATGGGTTAAGATTGAATCGTCACGGGCTTTTTTACGACCGTCAAGATCATTTTAAACCGCTTGACGGCGGTAACCGCATGGGGAACATTGGCCGGCATCACCACCACTTGGCCGGTATCAACGGTC
>QMMS01000116.1 GCA_003647375.1 Deltaproteobacteria bacterium | reverse complement strand
GGATGACACTGTTTTTGTGCACACCTCTGACATTCAGCTTCTGGATGACGACACCGTTAATCTTGTTCTTGAGTGGCAGCCGGATATACTGCTGGTCGGCGGTCCGCCGCTCTACCTTGAACAACTGAGTTCGGAGTTGCGTAACAGGGCCTGGCAAAACGCAGTGCGGTTGGCCGGCTCAGTGGATGTACTGATTCTCGACCACCACCTGATGCGAAGCCGTGAAGGGCTGCAGTGGCTGGACAGGCTTTTATCCGAATCCGGCCGCCGGGCCCTCTGTGCGGCTGATTTCATGAGAGCACCGCGCTGCCTTCTTGAGGCTGAAAGAAAAACGCTTTATGACGAAAGCCAGGTCCCATTGGGATGGCATCAGGATTATGCGGAGGGGAAGGCCACCACGAGAGGCTTTCAAGCATATTGCTGATAGTTTAGCATTAAGCTTCGGGATTTTCATTCATGGAACTAAAATATCATCCATATCATCATCCTTAAAGCGCAGATGACCATAAAGAAATTCTACAGGATTATGCCACAGAAAGGAGACTTTATGGAAGGAAATGGAAAAGGCGGGGTGGTGGGAAATCCAGCAAAGTCAGAAGGTCTGACTCTTCAGGATCCGGATACACGACATCACCGAAGCCGATGTCAATCCGCATCTTCGACAATTCTCTCGGCTTGAATAGAGCCACAATATCAAAAGCGAGCCCATCGGTTGCCACAGCATGGTATTGGAGCAGTTCGTTGAATGGTCTCCGGTCACGTTTTGCCCGGTTGAGGAGGCGCTGGCGCACAGACGCGGACATGTTTTTGGGAGGCGTCATACCGTGGCCTCAAGATATGGCCTCATTACCATTGCGACCCGGCAGATTTTTGCATAATCCAGCAGTTCGATGGGTTTGAACTTCTTTCGTTCTTTATAAAGCTTTAACGCTTCGAGTACCACATCCATTCCGATCTTATTTCGAAACTTGAAGCAGTCAGCCAGGGTTTTCTCGGGACTATAGATTTTGACAGAGACGCTATCAATCAGATGCACTTCGGTGCCGGAGTTGTATGCTTTATTCGAAAATCTATGGGCCTGGATGGGAGGATAATAGAGTGAAGGTACGCGTGAGCTCCTTGGCACTGCCACGGAAACAGCGTGTGATGCCATGCTCGATGGCCTCGCTCATTCGAAGCTGGCCACCGTGCTTGCGGAATATGTCTTCAGGTCCCTTTTTCATTTCTGGATACAGACAAAATGACTCCACTTGTTTATAAGTGGCAACAATATGTCTGATTAATGGATTAAAATCAAGATAAATTTAAAAATCTCGGGAGCACAGTATTGAATTAAGTATCGAGTAGGGGTCTGACAGTCCGTGTTTCATCAGCATCTGAAAGCGCTTCCAGGGTCGGTTCCACTGCCGCCAGAGGATGCACCGCAGCCGGTGACGTAACCACTGATCCAGTTCATCTGCAAATCCCCGAAACTCTGTTAATCGGAAATAGTTGCTCCATCCCCGAAGAACCGGATTGAGATCCTTTTGGATAAACCGCGTAATCGATTCCATCACACGTTCGCCGCTGCGACGACTCGCAACATATATGTTACAAGTGATGACTATTGCTTTCCGCTGCCCCCCCCGGAGCCGCCGGAACCCCCACCAGATCCCCCGGAGCTGCCGGAGCCGCCAGTATCTGATCCGTTCTTCGAACTACCCCCCGTGCCTTCCGAAGTGTTTCCAGGTCCACTGCCGCTGCCTTGGTCGGAACCTGAATCCCCGGGTTTTTCGTCCTGACCTATTTTCTGCGCAAACTGATTTGCCAGTTGATTTGGAGACATTTCGTGGGACCGGCTGTTAAAATTCGAACGTAACTGCTGCATTTCTCTGGCGGCAAATTGGTTTTGAAGTGCCTGAGAAACCACATGGGAAACATTGTCCGGATCGACACCCAGGCGGGCCATGGTCCTTGCCGTCAGAAATGTCTGCAGGCACAGTTCATCGGCCTTGTTTTGTGACATCAGACGGGTGCGGGTCTGTAGTTGTGCCATGATACGCTCGATGTTCTCATCCTGGAGACCGGCTCCCATGCACTGGACAATCGACAGCCCAAGTCTGTTTTGAGTCTTTTCATCCGTCGCTAATTCCTGTGATTTTCGATATGCATAGGCAAAGCGCGACTGTGTCTTCTTCATAGCCTGGACAATGGTTTCATCTGGTTTGTTTTTGGCCATTCCCTCAAACGCTTTGTTCATGACCGGATCAACGGGTAGGCCTGCCTGAATTGTCTCCATGAGCATGTTCTGAACCTGGATGACGTGTCTCTCCGTAAAGCGATGTTTCAGCATGGAGCGGGTCAGCTGGGTTGCATCGTCTTCGGAAATGCCGGCATGAATCATTAGGCGGATGTTGTTTTGTATCTGGAGCGAGGTGCCCTCTATTTCATCTGCCCAGACAGGACACACCCAAAGCATCAGAGCCATCAGTATCAATAGAAGTTTTTTCATAATTTTCCTCCGTTGGTGTTTTGGTTTCTGCTATAACAACGGATGGGGCAACAAAAGGTTACAAATCCGGTGTAAAAATACAGTTTTCAGATCCAAAATCGTCCTTCTCTTTATATCGGCAATCCGGTATAAACGGCTGACTGTCCATGATATAAAAGTAGGTGAATTCCTGGTTGGCGGGAAGGTTTATGCGCCAGGTGTTTTTGGTATGCCTGGTCAGTGGGTGGCGCTGAAATCCGTCCAGCGAACTTGCGAAGAACACCGCCTGACTGCTGGTATCTTTCAGGCATAGTGAAACCTGATTTCCTTTGATATTTTGAGTATGCGTGGCGCATCCCCCAAGAGTCCATGCAGCGAGGATCATAGAAATGGCCAGCCTGCTCATACCGTGTTTCCCACGAAGAGGACCGAGTTTTGACCGCCGAAGTCATCCTGCTCCCTGGTCAATATGGTAGGGTCGGGAAAACTGTCCTGTCCGTTCAATATATAGCTGAATCGGTGTTCGCCTTCCGGCAGTGCCAGTACAATTTCCCAATATCCGCTATTCCCCACCGCTTGCATGGGAACCCTTTGCCAGTCTGTGAAAGTGCCGGTAATTTCTGCACGGGTAACATCCGGTCGATAAATGACAAATCGATTTGGCTGCAGGGTGACTTGAGGAGATGACAGGACAAGAATCAAGACAGCAACGGCTGCTGCCAGGGATGCCGTTACAAGGCTTTTAGGTTGTACCATAAAGGCCCGTATTTTTTCCCATGCCGTCGTGGTTGCAAAGGTGCTTTTGGGGATGTGTGTAACGACTTCTCCTCGAATAAGCATTTCCTGTTTCAGTAAATGCAGTGCTTCATCCGCAGTCGAAGGCGCATTTTTGAGATGACGAACAAAAGAAATTTTATCATCCATAGTCATTTCGTCATCGATGAACAGACTGGTTAAATGGTCCATTTTATACCTCGTTTTTCAGGATTGATTTTAATTTAATCCGGGCACGATGAATTTTAATTTTGACGTTCGCTTCACTGATTCCAACGATACCGGCAATCTCCCGGTAGGTTAAATTGCTGCTTATTTTCAAGTTCAGGATATCCTGTTCCATGGGCTTAAGGCGCTGCAAGGCTTTCAATACCTCGCGGTAGGTTTCCCTGATCATTAAATCATGTTCATGATCTTGAGCACCATGATCTTCTGTTAACTCCTGTCTTTTTCCATCTCGACTTTTGCGTTTTTCATCGATCATTGCATTTCTTGCAATTTTGAAGAGCAGTGCTTTGCACCAGGCACTCGATCGATATCGAGCCAAAAGTCGTGTGAAGCTCTCCTGTTGAATATCCGATGCTAAATAGTAGTCACCAGTCATGCGCATGAGGTACGCAAACAAGCTGTTTTTGTGTTCGATGTAAAATTGATTGAAGAGCTTCACCTTGAATCCATAACGTTTCAACGATAAAAAGGTTACAAAAACAAATAAAGAGGTCAGGTTTCCAGAAAACCTGACCTCTTTATTTGTGTATATAGCAATGGCCGAAGCGATTTCGGAACGTTATTTTGACAAACGCTATAAATAGCATCATCATGCCGAATTTATAAGAATAGGTTCTTCTTGTCTATCCTAAGTTGAGCGATTGTCGAGGTTGCCGCAGCTACAAGGAAGATGCTGTTTCGCTATAGTGAACTATGCGGTATGGCATCTGACGCCGTAGATGCGGTAAGGTCGGCAATCGCTCATCTTAGGTCTATGTTTTGCGCGACAGCAGGACCTTCTCGATGAATGGGTCGATATCTCCATCCAGGACGGCGTTGACATTTCCGATGTCGAGATTCACCCGATGATCTTTGACCATCTGGTACGGATGCAGCACGTAAGACCGAATCTGGTTGCCCCATGCAATGTCATCCTTGTTTTGGTGAAGTTGTTGCTTTTTTTCTTCCTGCTTCTGCTTTTCAACCTGATAAAGGCGGGCCATCAGTACTTTCATGGCCATCTCCCTGTTCCGGTGCTGCGATTTTTCCTGCTGGCACTGGACGGCGATTCCTGTGGGCATGTGTGTGATACGGACAGCACTGCTGGTTTTATTGACGTGTTGCCCCCCGGCGCCGCTTGCACGGTAAACGTCAACTCTCAGGTCCTTGTCTTCGATGTCAATGGAAATGCTGCTGTCCAGTTCCGGGTAGACAAAGACGGATGCAAAGGATGTATGACGCTTACCGCTGGCATTGAAGGGCGAAATGCGGACCAGCCGATGCACACCGCTCTCGGAACGCATGTAACCAAAGGCAGATTCCCCCGCTGCTGTAAATGTGACGCCTTTGATCCCGGCCTCATCGCCTGGCTGGTAATCGATCACATTGAGTTTATAGCCTTTTCTCTCGACCCACCGTGAGTACATCCTGAAGAGCATTTCAGCCCAGTCCTGCGCTTCAGTGCCACCGGCACCCGCATTGATGGAAACAATGGCGTTTTTTTCATCGTCCTCACCATCCAGCATGAGTTTGAGGGAAAGAGCCCGGGCTCGGTCCTGGATATCGGCGATGGACCGGGTTACCTCGTCGACGGTATCCGCATCGGATTCTTCGATGGCGAGGTCCATCAGAATATCGCACTCTTCGAGATCTGATTTCAGTTCGGTGTAGATCGTTATTTTATCCGTGAGGGACGTGCGCTCTTTTAAGATAGCGGTTGCACCGTCAGGGTTATCCCAAAACCCTTTTCCTGCAAAAGTGGTTTCGATTTCTTTGAGACGTTTTTCTTTTCCTTCTATGTCAAAGATACTCTTTCAGGTTTTCCAGCTGCAGTTCAAGATTCTTAATGGCCTGTTTTAGCTCAAGTGACATAATTATTTCCTCCTAAATTTCTTTCTGATCGATTTGATTCGGTTTGTTTGTTCCCGCAGTATAATAACCATTGCGGCAATAATACAAGAAATGGCAAACATGTCTCCAAACCGGACATAGGGTGTCTGTCCGCTCATAAAGGGGATATCTTCTCCTATGATGGCATCTTCAAAAAGCGGTGTCTCTGAAACAACCCTTCCAATCGGATCGATAAATCCGCTGATGCCGGTGTTGGCGGATCTTACAAGCGCTCGTCGTGTTTCAACAGTTCTGAAAATCGCCATGGAAAAATGTTGATAAGGGGCACTCGTCTTGCCATACCAGGCATCGTTGGTGATGTTGATGAGCAGCTCGGCCCCGTTTTGTACGGCGACTCGGGACAGAAACGGAAAAATGAGCTCATAGCAGATCAGTGCCCCTATCTTATGCTTCCCCCAGTCGAGTGTGTCGCCAACGGACCCGGTGGAAAAATCTCCCACATGTTTGACCAATTTTCCCAGAAAAGGAAGCCATCGTTTCAAAGGAACATATTCACCAAAAGGAACGAGGTGTGCCTTGTCGTATTCATCGGCAATAATCCCATCGGAACGGACTAAAAATGCACGGTTGTAGTATTGAATCTGTTTCGCTTCTCTTTTATAGGCCGGGCTTCCAAGCAGGATATCTGTTTCGCCGGACTGAATTCCTTCGACAACCATTTTTGTCAGGGGACCGTGGTTGGCAAAATAGAACGGCATGGATGTTTCCGGCCAGACAATGAGGTCCGGCCGATGGGACGGCTCTGTTTTCGACAGTTCGAGATACTTCTCTATGGTCGATATTTGATATGCCGGATCCCATTTTTTTGTCTGATCTATATTCCCCTGAACAATAGCGATCCTTTTATGCGGTGCCCGTGCTATCTTGTCTTCCATCGTGGGAATTCGCCACGCACCGTAGCACCAGACCGCCCCGATCATTCCGCCGACCATAAGGGAATAGGTTAATATCTGCTTGTTATCTGTTTTTTGCCCTTGCCAGTCTTGCTTGATAACATGCTGATACAGGAGGAACAGCAGCCCATTTGACATCAATATCAGGAAAGATATCCCGTAAACACCTACTATATCTGAAATCTGTATGATGTGCAACGCGTTATATTGCGTGTGACCTATGAGTTCCCAGGGGAATCCACCGAAAAGGAGAGACCGGATAAATTCGAGCGAAACCCATAGTGTCGGTACTGTAAAAAGCAGTGTGGTAATAGACTTGCCAATGCATGTGATTGCCATTGAAAAAAATCCGACATAGATTGCCAAATATGATGACAAGAGTAAAAGAATGCCCATGCAGATAAGCACCGGAAATGGGCCATAGGTGTTCAAGAAGGGAACAAACCAGTACAAAAGAGTCAGATAGTGGACAATTCCGGTTAGGAAACCGATTCGAAGGCCATCGAAAGCAGACAGGTTTCTCAAGGCAGCCAATAAGGGTACCAGTGCAAACCAGGCCACGGCACCTTTTCCGATCACGGGAAAAGAAGCCGTCAGCAACAGGCCGCTCAAGCAGGCGTATGCCACACGAGTGATACCGATGGGTTGTTTTAAGCGGGTCATGTCCTGTATGCCTATATAGCAGAAATCAAAAGGTGGCAATGGCATTTCTCCTATTGACCTCCCGAGTGCAATAAATTAAGATATATTTTTCGTTCAATTTCCTGCCCTATCGATAGCTTTGGCTGGACATACTGTATTGGGCATGTATTTCAACACCTCACGATTCTATTCTTTAAGGGGATTTCAGATGATGCGTTCAGAAGAAGAATTGGAAAGGTATGGTACCATTGGCCGCCTTGTTGAACTGATTCATAAAATGTCCGAAGACCGTTTGAGGGAACTTCTGAAACAGCTGGAAACAGAGATCCCGGAAAAAAGTATTGGTGAAAGTGAGCGGAAGCATGTCCGCGTAGACTGTTTCGTCAGTGTTGATTACACCGATTCGGAAAGGGTTTTTAAAGACTATATTGAAGACATCAGCACGAGTGGTGTTTTTATTAAAACCCGAGAAGCTTTCTCTGTTGGGGAAGAGATCGTTCTATCCATGTCGCTTTCCAGGGACGGGAGTGCATTTAAAATACCGGCCACTGTTGTCCGTGCTGCGCCGGATGGCATCGGCGTCAGATTTAAAACCACAAGTCAGGTGCAGGAAGCCATCATTGAATCATTGATAGAGAGCGTCAACACACAAAAAGACCTTGGAGCAGAAAAGTCATTCAATCCATCCTAATAAGAAGATGTCATTATGCCAAATAAAAAAAAATCCCAGGCAGATATAGACTGGGAGACCCGAACCTTGTGTTTGGATGAGAGTTGCATCGGTGTGATCGGTCCGGATGGCCAATGCAACGAATGTGGCAAACCGTACGAAGGCTTTGAATATAGAGCGACCGATACAGTGGAGACGGATGTTCCCGATGAGAGCGATCTTGAGGTCGAGAATTCGACTGAAGCCGTGTTTGATACGGATTGGGAGAACCGGACCTTGTGTGTCGATGAAAGCTGCATCGGTGTGATCGGTCCGGATGGCCGATGTAAAGAATGTGGGAAACCATACGAGAAAAACGGATAGACCACAATTTTTACTAACACCGCTGCTGAAAGGGGAGGTGTTTAAAATGCTCAGACTGGGATCAGAGCCGGAAAATATGAGGGAAATGGAACTGGACGATATTTTTATCTCAAGGCTTCAGCTTCTTATCATCATGACCAAGTCATATTTGAGCAAATATCCCCTTGGCAATTATCGTGAACACAGCATCCTGGAGAACGCTGAGTTTGTAAAAGTCGATGCTGTGGGGTTGGCAGAGGATATCGCGTTTTTTGGATGGGATGAAAACTCTCAAGATGGGTTGAAATTCGAGCCTGTTTTTTATCAGAGAGTTAAACTGCTGGCGATCATGGCTGAAGCTTTTGCCAAAGGGCATTCTCTTGAAGAGCATAAGCAGGAGGCGCTCGAGAAAAACCTAAATAAGATTTGTGAAACCATTACTTTTAGTAAAACCATCAGTGATATGCAGTTTCTAAAAGTTGCGTGAGGCTACCATTATAGCAAACGTGAAAATAGCTATTGTCGATGAAGACGTCATCGTCAGAGATTTTATTGCTGGCACGTTAATGTACAGTGTCAACAGAGAGATTCTGACATTCGACAACGGGTTCGATGCCTGGATTTCTTTTGAGGAGTCAGGATTTCCCGATATGATCATTGCGGATGTCAACCTGCAGAAAATTGACGGCCTTGCGTTGGTGCCCAAGGTAAAGGAAGCCAGTCCAAGAACGGTCGTTGTGCTTTTCTCAGATTTGCCGGGAAATGAAATAAAGGCGAAGGAACAGGGGTCTGATGCATTTTTAGCAAAACCATTCGGCGTCAATGAACTTTTCAGCCTGGTCCAGACCTTTGTGGTTGAGCAGGACCCTGCAGGTGATTCTTCCACTCCCGGTTAAAAACCTTACGGGATTGTCGATCTTATGGCATCTACGGTGTCAGATGCCATACCGCATAGAATACTATTTTAAGGCCATCCATGTCTGCGCTACAGCACGAAGACCCGAGAATTGCCGACCTGGTTCATAAGGAAGCTCGGCGTTTGGAAGAAACGCTCGACCTCATTGCGGCTGAGAATCATTCGCCCCCGGCCATTATGGAAGCCCTCGGATCCGTATTCAATACCAAAACCATCGAAGGGTATCCAGGCCGACGATACCATGCCGGTTGTGTCAATGCAGATGCCGTGGAGCGTCTGGCGATTTCCAGAGCAAAAGCGCTTTTCACCGCGGAGCATGCAAACGTGCAACCGCATAGCGGGACATCTGCCAATCTTGGGGTTTATTTTTCAGTTCTCGATATTGGAGACAGAATTCTGTCCATGACCCTTTCACACGGTGGCCACCTTTCTCATGGTCATCCTGTTTCGATTGCCGGGAAGTGCTTTGAGATTCAACACTATGGTGTCGATCGAGAAACCGGATTGATCGATTATGAAGCCCTGACATCTCAGGCAAAGGCATTTAAACCCAAGATGATTGTTGCGGGTGCCAGCTCATATCCACGATTGATAGATTATGAAAAAATAGCTGAGACGGCGGCATCGATTCAGGCACACTTTATGGTCGACATGGCTCATGTCGGAGGTCTGGTGGCCGCCAGGGTAATTCCAAGCCCTGTACCCGTCGCCGATTTCGTTACGTTGACATGTTATAAAACAATGATGGGCGGAAGAGGTGGCATTATCCTATGCAGGAAGGCGTTTGCGAAACAAATCGACAAATCCGTATTCCCCGGTTGTCAGGGAACCAGCGCCGTCAACAGTATTGCAGCCAAGGCAGTGATTTTGAAGATAGCCATGGGAAAACCCTTTGCAGCTATTCAAGAAAAAACCATCGATACGGCTCAGGCCTTGTCTGAACGATTCATCAAGAAAGGGTATCGTGTTTTAACCAATGGAACCGATACCCACCAGGTTATCATCGATGTCGCATCAAGGGGGAGTGATGCCGGCCTGGTGGAAAAAGCACTGGAAAGATCAAATATTGTTCTCAACAGGAATGTCCTGCCGGGGGACGAGCAAAAACCGGGCGCGATCAGTGGTATCCGCATGGGCACAGCTGCCATGGTGGCTCGAGGTATGGGAAGGGCGGAAGCAGGCATTGTCGCAGATCTTATCGACAGGGTGATTATCCATGTTACACGGCCCGAAGTGATCCTTTCGGTCAAAAAGGAGGTAGCTTCGTTATGCCACCGATTTCCCGTCTATCAGGCTCCGGTATAGCGAGCGGCAGGATCGGTTCAGGTACTCCTTGCCGGTTGATTAAATAGCCAGTCTCACATAAAGTGAATTCCCACAGACCGCCAAGACAACCCAGCTTGAGTTTGCGGATAACCGGTTAATCTAAACTGAGCGTTTCTAATTTTAATGAGGAAAATCAGCCAATGACAGCGCCCGTCGAAGCTCTGAAAGTTGAAAGTCTGCACAAAAGTTTTGGACAGATAGCCGTCTTGAAGGGGATATCTTTCGAGGCAAACGAACAGGATGTCATCTCAATATTAGGAAGTAGCGGTTCCGGAAAGAGTACACTTTTGCGATGTATCAACCTGCTGGAGACACCTACATCGGGAAAGGTATACGTACATGGTGAACTGATCAACATGCGTGATCTGACCTCGGGCGAGAGAAGGCCTGTGGATCGAAAACAGGTGGAGCGCATTCGATCGAAACTGGCAATGGTTTTTCAGCAGTTCAATTTATGGGCTCACATGACGGTGATGCAAAATGTTATCGAGGCGCCGGTGCATGTGTTGAAACTGTCCAAGCAGGAAGCCAAAGAACGGGCAGAACGTCTTTTAAACCGGGTCGGGATGTACGAACACAGGGACTACTACCCAGCGCATCTTTCCGGAGGCCAGATGCAGCGTACGGCCATCGCAAGGGCGCTGGCCATGGAACCGGATATGCTGCTTTTTGATGAGCCTACGTCGGCCCTGGATCCGGAACTGGTGGGAGAGGTGCTTAAGGTTATGAGAAGCCTGGCGGAGGAAGGCCGCACCATGCTGGTTGTCACGCATGAAATGGGTTTCGCACGCGAGGTTTCCAGCCGTGTGATTTTTTTGGACGAAGGACTGGTGGTGGAGGATGGTTCTCCAGATAGTGTGTTTGACAACCCCAGGTCTGATCGGTTCCGCCAGTTTCTTACGGGGACCTTGAAGTAGGAAAAAATTATGTCAGATATCATCGCCTATTTGCCACTTATTATGAAAGGGATGCTGCTTACCGTTGAAGTTGCATTGATTTCACTATTGATATCGGTATTGCTGGGGATGCTGGGCGCCGTTGCCAAACTCTCCAACTCCAGAATAGCCAAAGGGATTGCAGGCATATACACAACAATTATTCGTGGTATTCCTGACTTGGTTCTCATGACCATTCTCTTTTTCGGTGGGCAGATCCTGGTAAACAATATCGGAGAGAAAATGGGGTGGGAATATATCGATGTCAGCCCCTTTATAGCCGGGGTCCTCACCATTGGCTTCGTTTTTGGCGCATATATGACAGAATCTTTCCGAGGGGGTATATTGGCGGTCGCCCACGGTGAAATAGAGGCTGGGTACGCGTTCGGCATGAATCCGGTGCAGGTGTTTGTTCGTATAACGTTGCCGGCCATGGTCCGACATGCATTACCAAGCTTTGGCAACAACTGGTTGGTTTTGACAAAAACAACGGCACTCATATCCGTTATCGGGTTACAGGATATGGTATACAATGCCGGCCTGGCCGGTGGGTCTACCCGGAAACCATTTACATTTTATTGTGTGGTGGCATTTTTGTTTCTCATTATAACGGGCATTTCCGAAATCGGATTGCGCCGGCTAAACAAACGATACAGCGTGGGGGTCCGAAAAGCATAACCCGGGATAGGAGCCAAATGGATATACGGATCATCATAGACAATCTGCCACTCTATTTTGAAGGGCTCTGGACAACGATCATTTTGGTCGTCTCCTCCCTTGGCATCGGGCTCTGCCTGGCGATACCCATTGCTCTTCTGGCAACGGCCAGGAATAAATGGATCAGTTTTCTACCCAAAGCCTATATCTATTTTTTTCGGGGAACTCCTTTACTGGTACAGATGTTTATGATCTATCACGGCGCGGGACAGTTTGAACTGGTTCATGAGAGTTTTTTATGGACCATTTTCAAAGAAGCCTATGCATGTGCGCTGATCGCTTTTGCTCTCAATACTGCCGGCTACACGGGTGAAATATTACGGGGAACTATTGAACAGACCCTCTTTGGTGAAATAGAAGCCGCGAAAGCATGCGGCATGTCCGTACCGATGGTTTATCGGCGTATTATCCTGCCGAGCACCTTCAGGCGGGCATTACCTGCTTATGGCAATGAGGTTATTTTTATGCTTCACGGCAGCGCATTGGCGGGCGTTATTACCATTGTCGATTTGTTTGGTGCCGCTAAGATAGTTAACTCAAGATACTTTGTACCGTTTGAGTCTTTTATCACGGCCGGTCTTTTTTATCTGTGTCTCACCTTTTTGATTGTCTGGGGATTTAAAAGAGCCGAGCGTCATTTTCATGCGTACCT